>CAZVRM010000027.1:0-12552 GCA_964629605.1 uncultured Oscillospiraceae bacterium | reverse complement strand
TTTTTCTATAAAAGCATCGTAAATTATGTTTTTTCCGCCATGCGGTAGCCGATACCGATCTCGGTGAGAATATACTGGGGTGCCATACGGTCGTGTTCGATCTTGCGGCGGATGTTGGACATATTGACCCGCAGGATGCGGTTGTTTTCGGCGTCAGCATAAGGCCCCCAGATGTGATTGATAATGTGGCTGTAGGTCAGCACCTTGCCGGGCTGACGGGCAATCAGCTCTACAATGCGATATTCCACCTGTGTCAGCCGCACCGGCTGACCGTCCACCGTCACCACCCGCTTGTCAAAATCAATGGAAAAACCGCCTACGGTATACACATTGGCAGCGCCTTCGGTCACTGTAGTACGGCGGCGCAGCACGGCACGGATACGCGCCAGCAGCTCGGGAGCGGAAAAGGGCTTGGTAATATAGTCATCAGCACCGTTGTCCAACGCGGCAACCTTGTCCTGCTCCATATTTCGGGCGCTGACCACGATCACCGGCAGGTTGATCTGTCCACGCAGCTCCCGCAAAAGCTGGATTCCGTCAATATCAGGCAGGCCCAGATCCAGCAGCACCACGTCTGGCATATGAGAAAAGGCATGGCTGCGCGCCATGGCGCCGTTTTGGGCGGTGATGACCCGGTAACCGTCTGCTGTCAGCAGGGTCTCCAACACCTTGGAGATATATTGCTCGTCCTCTACCACCAAAATGGTGGCTTTGACATTATTCATAAGGCTCCTCCTTGGGCAGTGTAACAATGAAAACAGCGCCTCTGGGCGGACTGTTACGACCTTCGATGGTACCGCCGTGGGCACGAATAATACTCTTGCAGATGGACAGACCCAAACCCATGCCGTGGTTGGAATCACCGTCGTGGTGATTGATGGGCTCAAACAGGTTTTTCAGCGCCGCTTCAGACAGTCCGCGGCCATAGTCCCGAACGGTGATGGTCACCGTCTGTTCCTGTTCCTCTACGATCAGGTCGATGCGATGATCCCCATCGGCAAACTTGACGGCGTTTTCGATCAGATTGGTAAGTACCTGTACCATCAGGGTAGGATCCATGGGGATCAGCAGCAGGTCGGCAGGCTGCTGTACCCGAATATCAGCCTGTGGGAAGCGTCCGCGGGTCTTTTCCAGCACCTCCAGCAGTACCTCTTCCAGCGGCTCCAGACTGCGGTTGAGTTTGTGCCCCGACGGGCCCACTCTGGTGACGGTCAGCAGGTTTTCCACCATGCGCAGCAGCCATCCGGCTTCTTCGCTGACACTGTGGATCAGACTGCGGCTGGCCTCTTCCTCCAGTGCCACGCCGGGCTGCTCCAGCGTGGAGCAAGCACCGATGATGCCGGTAAGGGGGGTGCGAAAATCGTGGGAAATGGCGCGGAGAAAGTCAGAGCGCATATGCTCCAGCTCTTTTTCCATTAGAATTTTCTGTTCCCGGTTGATGAAATCCATTCGATCCAGCGCCACGCCGCAGCGCACCAACAGAGATTCCACCGTTTCCAGAGGATAGCTTTCCAAAGGCCGCTCCGGGTCGGTCAGCAAGCCGGCCACCGCCAGAACATGGCCTTCTTCGGCCTGTACGGGAAAGCAACGAAGCACATTGTCACTGAAATGCTGGGCACCTCTGCCGCAGCAGCAGGCGTGGGTAAAGCAGTAATGGATCATATCGTCAACAGGGTAGAGCAAAAGTCCTTCGGGATAGCTGCCCCGTCGGGGAAAACCGCCCTGACCATCGGGCAAAAACAGAACGGTAGGGCAGTCGGTGACGCTGTAAAGACTGCGTAAAGTAAGATCGTACAGCTGCGCCGGGTCAGAAGCGGTGAGCAGCTGGGCGCTGAGGGAGGAGATCGACCGTTCCCGGGTGTATTGTCGCTGAATGATCGAACGCTCCTGCAGCAGATGCCCCAGTCGCCTGCCCAACAGTTCTGCGGTCAGTACGGTGATAACCGCATAAAAGACGGCGGGTGTAACGGTGAAGGGCGTTTTTGCGGCATTGAGGGTGAACTCCAAAAAGAAAAAGCCGGTCATCAGTGTGCCTGTGGAAAGGAGCCGCCAGAAGGTAAGGGAGGTCGCTGTGGACAACAGCATTGCCACCAGCGTCAGCAGGGGAATGACCATCAGCGTACTTCGCAGAATAATCCGGGCAAGCAGGAATAAAAGCACCGACATCAGACCTGCCAGCCAAAGGCTGTTCATGCCGTCGGCAAAGGCTGTGCCCCGTTTTTTCAGACGGTACATCCAACATTCCTCCTTCCGAACATAATACAATACTTTACTTTAATTATACACATTTTTCTGGGAAGGGAAAGCCTGCCGCGTTAAAGTTTCGCTAAAAAACAGCTTATTCGGTTGCGGTTCTTTGTTCAAAATTCTATAATACAATCAGAAAGAGGGCTTTCTCTTGGATAAAAAAGCAATTTCAGCCCAACTGATTAAAGGAGGAAACAAGTATGAAGCGCTTTATCGCCCTGCTGATGGCGGCGATCATGGTTCTGTCCATGGCGGCCTGCCAAAACAATGACACGACCACTACAACGCCCGATCCGACTCCCGCCCCCTCTGATACGACCACCACTCCTGCGGATCCTCAGCAGACCCAGGACAATGCAGCGACCATCATTGAAAGCAAGGAGTATCTGAAGACCTATAAGACTTCCTTCAGTTCCTCTTATGCATCCTTCAACTACTTCTCCACCGCTTACTCCACCGTCCGCGGCATCGTTGCCAACTGTATCGACGGTCTGGTTGAGCCCGACATCTACGGCGTGTATGTGCCCTCTATCGCCGAATCCTGGACGGTCAATGACGATCAGACTGTCTGGACCTTCAAGATCCGTCAAGGCGTCAACTGGGTGGATCACACCGGCGCCGACACCGGCAAGTCTGTTACCGCTCAGGACTTCGTTGACGGTATCCGTTACATCGGCGATCCTCTGAACGGCGCTTACTCCCTGCGTGTGATCCGTAACCTGATCTCCGGTCTGTATGACTATTACTGGACGCTGGACGACATCGATTGCGGCCTGATCACCGATCAGAACCGTGAAGATGTGGTTGCCAAGTTCGACGAAATGGTGGGCGTCAAGGCTCTGGACGAATACACCGTGGAGTACACTCTGGACAACAGTGCCCCCTATTTCCTGTCCCTGATCGAAAGCTCCATGCTGCTGCTGCCCGTTGAGTATGATTACGCCATCGAGCTGGGCGAAGACTTCGCCGTGGACAACGAGCATATGCTGTACTGCGGCGCTTACTACATCTCTCGCTTCCAGCGCGACAAGGCCATCACGCTGACCAAGAACCCCCTGTACTGGGATGCTGATAAGGTTACCGTGGAAACCGTTGAGTACCAGATGGTTCCCGATGGCACCACCTCTCTGGAAATGTTCAAGCGTGGTGAGATCGATGACGCCAGCGTGGAATCCGAAGAGTATCTGTCCATGGTCGGCACCGAGTGGGAAGACAATCTGATCCCCTCTGAGCGCTCTCTGTCCACCAACTATCTGTGGCTGGCCTTCCAGAGCGAGAACCCCGAGTGGAACACCTTCATCAACAACGCAAACTTCCGTAAGGCGCTGCAGTATGCGCTGGATCGCGAGGCCATCGCATCCCTGCGTGACCCTGTCAATCCTGCCCGCGTGGTTCGCAACACCATCAACGCCGAAAACTGCATCTATGACACCAACGGTAAGGAATACACCGATTATGAGCCTCTGAAGGCCATCAAGGACACCGATTACAACAATCCCGAGCTGGCTCGCGAGTATATGGAAAAGGCCGTTGCTGAGCTGTGCGAGGCTGACGGCACCATCAAGGGAATTTCTGCCGGTACCGTTGACTACCTGCCCGTTGGTACTTATCAGGTGGACGGCAAGCTGCCCGTCACCATCATCTACGTTGGTACCGATGATGAGGACGAAATCATTATGGCTCAGCTGATGGAGGCCATGGTGGAAGCCGCTCTGGGTGCTGACTATGTGGACTTCGTCCCCGAGTGCTTTGCCGGCTGGACTTACGGCACCGTTGCCGATCCTCTGAACTACGACATCTATTTCGACTCCCTGTCTACCGGTTACGCCGATCCCTCCGGTATCCTGTCCCGTCTGACCACCGATGGTGCGGAGAACATGGGTTGGTATGAAGTTCCCGAGTTCGACGCTCTGATCGAAAAGGCTGAAGCTGCCGCTACCTTTGAGGAGCGCCTGCAGTACTTCGCCGAGGCTGAGGCCTGGTTGGTGGACGGCGGCTACGTCATCCCCTTCATCTCCTCTCTGCGCGGCTATTACATGACCAATACCGTGCCTTATACCTGCCCCTTGACCCTGTACGGCAACTCCAAGTTCAAGGGTGCTCTGGTTATGGATGAGCCTCTGACGCTGGAAGAGTACAACACGCTGACTGCCGCCTATGACATCGAGCGTGCCGCTGCTCTGGCCAAGTAAACGGATAAAGAAGTATCATTGTTTCTCTTTCTTTTGGGTACGCCGCAGAATTTCCTGCGGCGTACCCACTATCCGGCAGAAAAGATGGAAAAATCTGCCATTTGTCCCATGAAACGGAGGGATTCCTTTGACAAAATACATCCTTTCCCGAACAATGCGTTCAATTTTTACCGTTGTCGTGGTGTTCGTATGCGTGTTCATGTTGCTGCGGCTGATGCCGCTCAGCGGTTATTTCCCCGAGGAGATGCTCAAAGAGGCTGACGAGGCCACCCGTATGAGTTATCTCCGTAACCAGGGCTTGCTGGATCATCCGCTGGTACAGCTGTGGCGATTCGTCAAGAACCTGTTCAAGGGTGATCTGGGTCGAAGCCTGACGGTTTATCCCAAGGTGCCCATTGCCACCCTGTTGAAAGAGAAGATTCCCGTCACTGCTGCCTTTGGCTTTGCCAGTATGGTGCTGGGCATCACGCTGGGTCTGCTGTTGGGTCTGCTGATGGTACGCTACAAGGATCGCTGGGGCGATCAGCTGGGTACCTTTTACATTCTGCTGGTTCGTGCCGTGCCTTCGGTTATTTATTTGTTCTTCATTCAGGTGTGGATCTCCAAGCTGTTTAATCTGCCGTTGGTTTATTACGGCGACCGCCCCGAATCATGGATCTTGCCCACCATCTGTCTGTCTCTGGGCAGCATCGCTTACTACGCCCTGTGGCTGCGACGATTCATGGTGGATGAGGAAAACCGCGATTACGTCAAGTTTGCACAGGTCAAGGGTCTGCCCAAAAAGGTGGTCAACCGCCGGCACGTGTTCAAGAACGCCATCATTCCGCTGGCCATCTATCTGCCCTCTGATTTGCTGTTTATCATCTCCGGCTCGCTGGTCATTGAAACCCTGTACGCCATTCCCGGAACCGGCGGTCTGTTGACTACCGCCATCAAAAAGCAGGACAACAATCTGGTTCAGATCATCGTTCTGATGTATGCCGTCCTGTCGGTGGTAGGCGTGTTCCTGGGCGACCTGCTGGTTGCCTTCATTGATCCCCGCATCAAACTGACGGAAGGAGATTAAGGATATGGATGACAACAAAAAGAGACCCAATCTGATCCTGGATCCCGTCAAGTTCAAAGCGGCTATTTATGACAACGCCGCCAGTGAGGACGTTGGCTTTTCCAATTACTCCTATTGGCGCTCCACCATCCGAACCTTCTTCAAAAGCAAGGCCGTTGTGGTGCTGGTCACCTTGGTGGTGCTGCTCATCATTATGAGCCTGGTGTATCCCATCGTGTCCGATGTGGATCCCACCGCCGTTGTTCGTCTGCCGCTGGAGTGGAACAAACGTCCCTCCAAGGAGCACTGGTTTGGTACTGACCAGCTGGGGCGTGACATTTGGGCTCGCGCCTGGTACGGCACCCGTAATTCCTTCCTGCTGGGCTTTGCCATCGCTTGCTCCGACGTTGGTTTCGGCATGATTGCCGGCGCCATCTGGGGCTACAACAAGAAGCTTGACCCCTTCTTCATTGAATTGTATAATATCATGACCAACATTCCTTCCACCGTTTATCTGGTGCTGTTGGCTTATATTATGAATACCAGCTGGTTTACCCTGTTTATTTCCATGGCTACCCGTGGCTGGATCGTGGAAGCGCGGTTCTTCCGTAACCGCATCCTGTCCATCCGTGACAGCGAATACAACATTGCTTCCAAGTGTCTGGGTACACCCATGCGCAGAATTGCCACCCGCAACATCATTCCCCACATCATTTCTCTGATCATTATGGAAGCCGCCCTGTGTATCCCGTACTCCATCGGCTCCGAGGTGTTTATGGGCTTCGTGGGCGTAGGTATGCCGGTAGATGCCATTTCTCTGGGCAACATCGTCAACCAAGGTCGAGAATCCTTCTCCACCCATCCTTATCAGATGTTGTGTCCCACGGCAATTTTGTGTATCATTACGGTAGCCTTCTACGTTATCGGCAATAAGTTCGCGGACGCATCCGATCCGCGCAACCACGTGTAAGGAGGGCTGTGTATGGAACCCATCGTCACTTCCCACACCACTCCGCTGATCCTCTCCGCAAAAGACGTAGAGGTGAAATTCAATCTTCGCGGCCGTACCCTCACCGCCGTTCGCGGCGCATCGCTGGATCTGTATGAGGGGGAAACGCTGGCCATCGTGGGCGAATCGGGCTGCGGCAAGAGCGTCTTTACCAAGTCCTTTATCGGTATGCTGGACAAGAACGGTTCGGTCACCGGCGGACAGATCCTTTACCGGGGCGAAGACCTGACCAAGTATACCACCGAGGAAGAATGGCTCCGCATCCGCGGCAAGAAGATCGCCATGGTCTTCCAGGATCCCATGACCTCTCTGAACCCGGTACGCACCATCGGTGAACAGATCGCCGAGGTCATTACCTGGCATTTTGGTACCGATCATGAACAGGCCAAGCAGGAAGCCATCGAAATCCTCAAGCGCGTGGGCATCGCCGATGCCGAATACCGCTACAAACAGTATCCCAACGAGTTCTCCGGCGGTATGCGTCAGCGCGTGGTCATCGCCACCGCCATTGCCTGCCGACCTGAGATCCTGATCTGCGATGAGCCTACCACTGCTCTGGACGTGACCGTTCAGGCACAAATCCTTAAGCTCATCCGTGAACTGCAGAAGGAACTGAAGATGACGGTGGTTTACATCACCCACGACCTGGGCGTTGTGGCCAATGTGGCCGACTGGGTCAGCGTGATGTACGCCGGTCAGATCATCGAAAGCGGCACCGTTCGTGAAATTTTCAATGAGCCTGCCCATCCTTATACCAAGGCACTGCTCCAGTCGCTGCCTCAGCTGGGCGTTAAGGGCCATGAACTGTACTCTATCAAGGGAACACCGCCCAATCTGTTCAAAGAAATCAAGGGCGATGCCTTTGCGCCGCGTAATCCCCACGCTATGGAAGTGGATTTTGAAGAAGAGCCACCCGTGTTTCCTATCACCGATACCCACTGGGCAAAGACCTGGCTGCTGCATCCCTATGCAAAGGCGTTCAAGGAGCAGTTGGATCAGATGGAAGCCCAGAAACGGGATGCCGCCGTACCCGAAGAGCCGTTTGACTACTCCAAGGCCGAAACACTGCTGGAAGTTCGCGACCTGTCTGTAAAATTCAAACTGGCCGGTAAGGAATTCCGCGCTGTAGACAGCGTTAACTTTGACATTTACAAGGGTGAAACCTTGTCGCTGGTAGGCGAGTCCGGCTCGGGTAAAACCACCATCGGCCGCGCCATCATGCGTATTTACGGCAGCAATGTCAGCGGCAGCATCAAGTTCAAAAATCAAGAGATCACCGGCAAGCTGGACAAAGAGCGCATGAAAAAGCTGCGCATGGAGATGCAGATGATCTTCCAGGATCCCATGGCTTCACTGAACGAACGCGCCAAGGTAGATTACATCATTTCCGAAGGCCTGTATAACTACAAACTGTTTGACAATGAAAAGCACCGCATGGATAAAGTGGGCAGCATCATGCAGGAAGTGGGTCTGGCAAAGGACTTTTCCTCCCGTTTCCCCCACGAGTTCTCCGGCGGTCAGCGCCAGCGTATCGGCATCGCCCGCAGCCTGGTGATGAACCCCGATTTCGTAGTGGCAGACGAGCCCATCTCAGCACTGGACGTGTCCATCCGTGCACAGGTCATCAATCTGTTGAACAAGCTGAAAAAAGAGCGTGGTCTGACTTATCTGTTCATCGCCCACGATCTGAGCGTTGTTCGATTCATCTCTGACCGTATTGCCGTTATCAACAAAGGCCGGATCGTGGAACTGGCTCCCTGCGAAGAGCTGTTCGCACGGCCGCTGCATCCCTATACCAAGGCGTTGCTGTCCGCCGTTCCTTATCCCGACCCCGACACCGAACGGCAGAAAGTACTCTTGACCTATGACCGCAAGATGCACAACTATACCGAGGACAAACCCCAGTGGGTGGAGATCCTGCCCGGTCATTTCATTCTGGCAAACCAGCAGGAGCTGGATATTTACCGAAAGGAACTGGAAGCGTAAATGGATAAAGCGCAGCGGAAAAAGTTCATACGGTTGGTGTATGCCAAAACGCTGCGCTATTTTGCCATTGCGCTGGTACTTTCGGCCATTGTTGCGGCGTTGTACGGTGACCGGCTGCACTTTATCTTTGCGCTGTGCGCGCTGGGCGGTGTTTTTCTGGCCTGGGGCTGGTTTACCTACCTGCACGCCACCGGTATGCGCCTGCCCGGCTGGAAAGGTAAACCCGGAAAGCAAAAAGTGCCCTATATCCTGCGAAAAGAGAAGCAAAAGATGCACAAGCCGGCCTTTGCCATGGACAACGATGACTTTGACGATGATCTGGTGAATGCTACCACCGCCCGGGAAGAGGAGTTTTCCAAGCCATGGCGGGACAAAGCGCGGGTATTTTCCCGTTTGCTGTGCGCTGCACTGCTGTTTCTGGTGTCCTTTGTGATCAAACCCTGACGAACAACGGCCCTTTCCCTTGCGGGAGGGGGTCGTTTGTGCTATTCTGAAGGCAGAGAGGAGTGGATTCTCTGTGAAATGTGAACGAAAAGACTATGCTTTTGATAAAGTGGGCACCATGGGTGTCTGGATCTGGAGCCCGAAAGAAATTTCGGAACCCATGCCTTGTATCCTCTTCCTGCACGGAGCAGGGGAGCGCGGCTGCGACTTTGCAACGCTCTGCGTTCAGGGCTTGCCCAAATATCTGGCCGCCGGGCGGGAAATGCCTGCGGTGGTGGTCTGTCCCCAGTGTCCCGAAGGCTATGTGTGGGACAATCTGGTGTTCCAGCTGGATACCATTGTGGCAGATGCCCTCAAAGACTATCCGGTGGATGTGAATCGGGTATCCCTGACCGGCCTGAGCATGGGTGGCTTTGGCGCCTGGAGTTATGCCATCACCCGCCCCAGAATCTTTTTCCGGCTGGCACCCATCTGTGGCGGCGGCATGAACTGGCGTGCGTCTGCGCTGCGGAAAATCCCGGTGTGGGCATTCCACGGACAGGCCGATGACGATGTACCCCGGGTCTATTCGGAGGTGATGGTGGATGCCGTCAATGCACAGGGCGGTGATGCCGTGCTGACCCAGTTCCCCGGTGTGGGACATAATTCCTGGGATCCTGCCTATTTGACCACCGATCTGATCCCATGGCTGCTGGGAGAGGATGTGGAGCGCAAATGAAGCTGTACGCAGGCTTTGACGGCGGCGGCAGCAAGACGGCCTGTTATCTGGCCGACCAACAGGGAAGACTGCTGGGTGTAGGAATGGGAGGCTCGTCCAATTATCTGTTCTGTGGCAGAGAAAGGGCAGCACAGTCGGTGCGGGAAGCGCTTTCCGGTGCGTTTGCCGCAGCAAGAATTGCACCTTGCAGACTGAGCGGCGCTTTTGTAGGCTCTGCGGCAGTTTTGCTGGGACACGGGGATCACCATCTACCGTTTTTCCAAAATTGTATCGATGCAGAGCGGCTGGACTGCGACAGTGACATTCTGCCGGTATGGTTTGGCGGCACAAAAGGCGCAGAGGCGGTGGTAGCCATCGCCGGTACCGGCTCTATTGCTTACGGCTGTACGGCCGAGGGGTTTTTCCGGGTAGGCGGCTGGGGCCCACTGCTGGGGGACGAAGGCTCGGGCTACGATCTGGGTCGCCGGGCGCTGCAATGTGCCGCCCGGATGGCAGACGGCAGAATGGAGATGGAGTCTGCCTTTTTGCAGGCCATTCTGGATACCTATAAGGTGCAAACACCCCATGAAATGATTGCCGCCGTCAAAGGGGAAGATTCCAGAAAGCAAATCGCAGTCTGTGCAAAGACGGTGTTTGTGCTGGCGCAAAAGGGCAGTGCAACAGCTGACCGACTTTTGGAAGAAACCGCTGATGAACTGGCGCTGTTGTGTCAAACCGCAATGAAAAAGACCGGTAAAACAGACCTCCCGGTGATCCTCTCGGGTGGCCTGGCAGAGAGCATCCTGCCTAAAATGGAAAAACGGCTGACAAGCATTAAAACTTTACAAGTGCATCCGGGGCAGGCTTGTGCAGCGCTGGCTTTGAAAAAGGCTGGTCTGCCCGCCGCTGCCGGATGTTTGCTGGAGGAGAGGTTACCATGTTGAAAGCCGGATGGGCGCAAATGCCCATTACACCACAAAAGCCCATGACAATGGCGGGCTTTGACCGCCGCATCCAGCCTGCAGAAGGCACGCTCGATGACCTGTATGTAACCGTTCTTGCGCTGCAGGCCGGGGAGGAACCGCCTTTTCTTCTGTGTTCTTTTGATTTGCTGGGTACCGACCGCACACTCTGCGAAAAAGTTCGGCAGGTGCTGCCCGTATCGCCTCAGCGAGTATGGATTTGTGCCACCCATACCCACAGTGCGCCTCGAGGTGCTTTTTCCGGGGGTGTCAGCCAGGATGACGCATATATTGACAGTCTTATCAATCGATGTAAAGCGGCAGCACTTGTCGCCTTGGATGACCTCTCGCCTGCAAACGCCCTTTGGGGAGCGCAGACAGTGGATCGTGTGGCGTCCATTCGGGATGTACCGCGCGCCCAGTCGGCCTTTTCCATGCCCTTGTTATCCCTGCAGCTGAAACGGGAAAATGATACCCTCCAATGGCTGCGTTTCCAGTGCCACCCCACCGTTTTGGATGAGACCAATCTGTGCTATTCCCGGGATTTGCCCGGCAGTATAGGAACGGAAAGAACCGTCTTTTCCAACGGCGCCTGTGCAGATCTTTCCACCCGATTTACCAGAAAGGCTTCCTCGCCGGAAGAACTTGTTCGGTTGGGTGGCAGGATAAAGACTGCGCTGATGCAAACCTTATACCGGCAAGATGCAGGCTTTGGCAGTGTGATCAACCCGGTATGCCGGGTGCTGTCGCTGCCCTATGGCAATGCAATACAGGGTGAAGCGCGACTCCGACTGCTGAAAGAATTACAGGAAAAAGCGGCGGCCTGCACCGATAAGGCCGCCCTTCGGGAGCTGGATGCCTGCATAGCCGTATTGGAACGCGGTGACAGGGTGCTGCCGCAAACCCGACAAGTGACCGTTGCCGCCTGTGATCTGGGATCGCGGCTGCTGTTGGCGCTGCCCTTTGAGGTGGCGCAGGCCGATGGCGCACAGCTGGAACGGGATGCACAAGCGCTCTGTGGAAAGCCTGCCCATCTGATCTGCTATTGCGGCGGTTATGACGGCTATTTGCCCCATGCACAAACGGGTATTAATTATCAGGATTTAGCTACCGGCTATCTTCCAGAGGCGCGGGAACAGATTTGGCAGGGTATTTTGGACTGTGCTGCAAGCGCTGTAAAGTAAGGAGGCTTTTCATGAATAAGACCTATCTCAATATCATTCGGGAACAGCTGTACAAGCTGGAACAGACCCAGGAACAGGCAATCGACGCTGTGGCAAAGGTGTGTGCCGACGCCATTCAGGCGGGCGGCCTGCTGTATTTTTTTGGCACCGGTCATGCCCATATGCTGTGCGAGGAGCCCTTTTACCGCGCCGGCGGTATGGCCTGCGTTTCTCCTATTTTGGAGCCTTCGCTGATGCTCCACCAGGGCGGTGCCAAAAGCAGTGCGCTGGAACGGCTGCCCGAATTGGGCAGTACCGTGGTTGCTGAAAGCGGCGTGGGGGAGAAGGATGTGCTGTTCCTGATTTCCAACTCCGGACGAAACAGTGTACCCATTGACGGTGCGCTGGAAGGTAAGAAGCGGGGTGCCACCACGGTGGCCATCACCTCCATGGCGCACTCCTCGGCAGTTACTTCCCGGCATCCTTCGGGCAAGCGTCTGTTTGAAGTGTGCGACTATGTGCTGGACAACTGCGGTGTTTACGGCGATGCCTGTATTGAACTGCCCGGCCTGACCCAGGCCATTTCTCCCACCTCTACCGTGCTGGGCGCAGCGCTCATCAATCTGGTGATGACCGAAACGGTACAACTGCTGCTGGAACGGGGTGTTACGCCGCCGGTGTTTGCCAGCGCCAACACCGATCAGGGCGACAAGGCCAACAAAGCAGTCATCGCAGAATACAAAAAGAGAATTCGCATTTTATAATAAAAAGGGCTCGTTGCAAAATGAGCTAAGAAAAAACACCGCG
>CAZVRM010000026.1:6522-12890 GCA_964629605.1 uncultured Oscillospiraceae bacterium | reverse complement strand
GTGTGGTCATAGGCCTTCAGTCTGATGCGCATTTTCTGCATGTCTGCCATGGTTAGGTTGCTCCTTTTCATACAATGTTGTTTTGACGCGAGGGATGCGACATTGTACGGCTTGAAAGTTTGCCACGCTTCCGTGTGTATCGCCTTTTGGGCATAAAGAAAACCGGCGAGTTTACACACTTTGTCCGGCATCAAAAAACAAAAGTTGGTTCCCACCGGGGCTTTCCGGTCTTCGACCGGGAGTTCCGCGGCTTAAGCGGGGACGCTTTTGTGATTCTGCATTCCTATTGTCTTACCACATGGAGCCGCTCCGTTCAGAAGCTCTGTGAGGCAGGACGATAGGAACGCCACTTTCTCTGCCGCCCGATTGTCGGACTTACTCCACCGAAGTTACCTGCTTTCGCAGCAATCTCCGGCTTCATCGCGGTCTGTGCTTTTCACACAGACATACTGCGCCCGTCTTGGCGCTTAACCATAATACTGCTATCCGGTCAAATTGTCAAGCCTTTTTGACGAATTTTTTCAAAAAATTTTGTGTACTTCTACTGAAAATTTAATGACCCCAGATTTTGTGGTAAAGCTGTATAACTTGTCACAAAATATGGGTTTTTCATAATTTTTTCGAGAAAATACAAACAAATGTTTGCTTTTCCCGAACAAGTGTGCTATAATATCTGCATAAGAAGTGTTTTTATGTCTTTTGTATGAGCTTTTACACCTTATATATTAATATATGCGTTCTGAATGAGGTGCATTATGAACAAACTGAGCCCCATGCGGCAGCGTATTCTGGATTACGTCACCGCTTTTACCCGGGAAAACGGCTATCCTCCCACCGTGCGGGAGATTTGTGAAGCGGTTGGCCTGCGCTCTCCCTCCACCGTCCACAGCCATCTGAAGATCTTGCAGGAGGGCGGTTATCTGGAAAAGGATGACCGCAAGACCCGCGCCCTGTCGGTCAAGGGCGGCAGCGGCACGGCTTTCCGCAGCGTGCCCATTTTGGGTACCGTCACGGCCGGTCTGCCCATTCTGGCACAGGAGGACACGCTGGGCTATGTGCCCTACGACGGCCCCGAGCAGGGAGAGATGTTCGCCCTGCAGGTGCGGGGTGAAAGTATGATCCATGCCGGTATTCTGGATGGTGACATTGTGCTGGTGCGCCGGCAGAACACCGCCATCTCCGGTCAGATCATCGTGGCTATGATCGGCGAGGAAGCCACCGTCAAGCGTCTGGCGCTCCGGGCAGACGGTGTTTGGCTCATGCCCGAAAACCCGGCCTTTGAGCCCATTGACGGACGGGAGTGCGCCATCCTTGGTCTGGTGGTGTCCCTCTACCGTCCTCACGTATGAAAAATCCGTCCTCTGACAGGGAGCGGTCGTTAACGTCCCTCCCGGGCGTCGGCCCCCAGCGGTTGGCCCAGCTGAACAAGCTGGGTCTTTTCTCCATTGAGGATCTTTTGCGCTGGTTCCCCCGGGATTATGAGGATCGGCGCACCATCCGCCCCATCGCCCTTTTGGAAGAGGGGGCGGCGGTGTGCGTGCAGGCAGTGGTGGCCGACGAACCCCGGAAGTCCCGCCTGCCCGGTGGCCGCACCATGGCTCGGTGCCGGGTCTTTGACAGCACCGGTATGCTGCAGCTGACCTTTTTCAATCAGCCTTATCTGAAGATCGAGCGGGGCAGGGAATATATCTTCTTTGGCAAGCCGGAGTTTTCCGGCGGCCGCCGGGGCATGGTCAACCCGGTGTTTGAGCCTGCCGACAGCCCCAAAGCCGCCGGACGGCTGCTGCCCATTTACCGCGCCACCGCCGAACTCAGCCAGAATCAGCTGCGAAAATGGACGAAAGCCGCGCTGGAGCTGGCAAAAGGCCGGTATCTGGAGCCGCTGCCTGCTGACATCGTGGCAAAATGGCAGCTTTGCCCGCCGGAAGAGGCCTTTGAGGCCATTCACTACCCCGAAAATCCCGAGGACGTGAAAAAAGCACGGCGGCGGCTGATTTTTGAGGAATTGTTCGTCTTTTGCTGCGCCGGACAGACCCTCCGGGGACAGGGGCGCCAAAACCCCGGCCCGCCGCTGGTGTACCACGACCCCGAAATCTTTTTCAAAACCCTGCCGTTTTCGCCTACCAACGCCCAGCGTCGGGCGATCAAGCAGGCCTTTTCCGATCTGTGCGGCGGCAGCCGCATGAACCGGCTGCTCCAGGGCGATGTTGGCTCGGGCAAAACTTTGGTTGCCGCCGCCTGCGCCTGGCTGGCGGTGCAAAACGGCAAACAGGCCGTCCTTATGGCGCCCACCGAACTGCTGGCCCGACAGCACAAGGCCACCATGGAAAAATTCCTTGGCAATCTGGGTATCCCGGTGGAGCTTTTGATCTCCGCCCTGCCTGCCGCCGAAAAGCGCCGGGTCACCGCCCGGACAGCATCGGGCGAGCCGTTGATTTTGTGCGGCACCCACGCCCTCATTCAAAATGATGTGGAGATCCCGGGCGCGGCTCTGATCGTGGTGGACGAGCAGCACCGCTTCGGCGTGGGACAGCGGGCCGCTCTCAACCAGAAAACCGACCGGGGGCATCTTCTGGCCATGTCGGCCACCCCCATTCCCCGGACGCTGACGCTGATTCTCTACGGCGATCTGGACGCGTCGGTGCTGGACGAGCTGCCCCCCGGCCGCCAGCCGGTGATGACCCGGATGGTCAGTGAGGCCAAGCGGCAGGATATGTACGGCTTTTTGCAAAAAGAAATTGATGCCGGGGGACAGGCCTACATCGTCTGTCCGCTGGTGGAAGAAGGAGAGGAGGGCAGCGACAAAAAGGCTGCCACCGCCTATATCGACCAGCTGCAGCAGGTTTTGCCCCGGCTGCGCATCGGTTTGATGCACGGCAAGCTCAAGCCTGCCGAAAAGGAGACCGTCATGGCGGCCTTTGCCGCCGGGGATCTGGATGTGCTGGTGTCCACCACCGTCATCGAGGTGGGCGTGGATGTACCCCGAGCCACCCTGATGATCGTGGAAAACGCCGACTTTTTCGGCCTGAGCCAGCTGCACCAGCTGCGGGGTCGGGTAGGCCGCGGACAGCGCCAGAGCTACTGCTTCCTTATGCATCAGGCAAAGACCGAGGTGGCGCGGGAGCGGCTGCAGACCCTTTGCCAGACCAACGACGGCTTCAAGATCGCCGAGACCGATCTGCGGCTGCGCGGCCCGGGTGATTTCTTCGGCAGACGGCAGAGCGGTCTGCCCGGATTTGCCATCGCCGATCTTGCCACCGACATGAACGTACTGGAGGCCGCCCAGCAGAGCGCCCAAGCCCTGCTGAAAACCGACCCCAAACTGGAGTCTGCGCCCCTGCTTGCCCACCGTGTTGCAGAAGTCATCCAAAAAACCTTGGCATCCTCCATGAATTGATGTATGATAGAGGTATTATATAATAAGGAGAAATTCCGATGAAGCTATATCTGGTTCGCCACGGACAGTCGGAGGGCAATGTCAAAAATCTATGGTACGGCAGCTCTGACCTGCCCCTCACCGATCTGGGTCGGGAGCAGGCGCGGCAGGCCGGGGAAAAGCTGCGGGGCGTGTCCTTTGCCGCCTGTTATGCCAGTCCGCTGATCCGGGCCCATGAAACGGCAAAGCTGGTGATGGCGGGCAGAAGCGAGCCCATGCACATCGTACCCGACCTGCGGGAGCAGCACATGGGTCTGTTTGAGCCCAAGTCGGTGCCCCAGATCAAGGCCGAAGACCCGGATTTTTATCAGGCGCTCATGGCTGACTGGGTGCACATCACGCCCCCCGAGGGCGAGCCCTTTGACACCGGTCTTGCGCCCAGAGTGGCAAAAGTGCTGGACGAACTGGTGGAAAAGGGCGAGGACTGCCTGATCGTGGCCCACAACGGCCCGCTGGTGTTCGCCATTTCCTATCTGCTGGGGCTGCCCATCGAGGCCGCCGGGCGGTTTTACCTGAAGCAGGGCTGTTTTTCCATGATCGAGATCGACAACGAGGCCATCTACAACCCCAGTCACGCCCTGCTGCGGTATTATAACGTATAATAAATAAGGAGTGTTGGGATGACCATCCATTTGATGACCCCGGCCGACTACCCGGCCTGTTACGATTTGTGGCTGCGTACTCCCGGTATGGGGCTCAACAGCATCGACGACAGCCCGGAGGGCATCGAAAAATATCTCAGGCGCAACCCCAGCACCTGCTTTGTGGCAGAGGAGGAGGGACGTCTGGTGGGCGTGATCCTTGCGGGACATGACGGCCGCCGGGGGCATATCAGCCATACGGCGGTGGACAGCGCATACCAGCGGCGGGGCATCGGCCGGCAGCTGGTGGAGCACGCCATGGCAGCGCTGGAGGCCGAGGGCATCATCAAGGTCAATCTGGTGGTGTTTTCCCGGAACGAAAAGGGCAACGCCTTTTGGGAGGCGCTGGGCTTTACCTGCCGGGACGATCTGACCTACCGGAACAAAACCATCCGTGAAGCGGTGCGAACCGATACGTAAGGAGTATTTTTATGAACCACATCAGCATCATCTGTCTGGGTGTCCGGGACATGGCGCGCTCGGTGACGTTTTACCGGGACGGGCTGGGTTTCCGTACCGAGTGTACCGAAAATTCCCCAAAAGTGGTGTTTTTCGACACGCCCGGTACAAAATTTGAGCTGTATCCTCTGGATCTGCTGGCGCAGGACATTAGTGAGACCGACCCGCCGGTGCCGGGCGGCGGCTTTTCCGGCGTGACGCTGGCCTACAATGTGCCTCGCCGGGAACAGGTGGACGAGGTGATCGAGCTGGTGCGAAAGGCAGGCGGAAAAGTGGCCAAGGAACCCCAGGAGGTATTCTGGGGCGGCTACCACGCCTATTTCGCCGATCCTGACGGCTATTTCTGGGAAGTCGCCTGGGGGCCGAACTTTGAGTATGATGAGAATGGCTTGCTGTCCAAAACTTAAATAATCTGCCGCCTTTCCGCTAAAATCCCGGAAAGACGGCTTTTTTACACCGTTCCTACCCCTTGCAGGAATTGCCATTTCATGCTATACTGTTAACTTGGAGGGATAGACTATGCTTATTTATGACGATATTCGTTTTAAACTGAATAATGTGAAGCCCAAGCTGGATGATCTCCGGCTGGCGCTGGATCTGGACAAGGCTAAGATTGAGATCGAGGAACTGGAAAAGAAGGCCGCCGAGCCCGAGTTCTGGAACGATCCTTCCGAAAGCCAGAAGGTGCTGCAGCGCACCAAGCAGCTGAAGGACAAGGTGGCAAACTACGCCGCTCTGTATACCATGTACGAGGACGTGGTCACCACCATCGAGATGGCCGAGGAGATGGAGGACGAGAGTCTCTTCCCCGAGGTGCAGGAGGGCTTTGCCGCCTTTGAAAAGGAGCTGGATCGCCAGACCCTCAGCACTCTGCTGTCCGGTGAGTACGACCGCAACAACGCCATCCTCAGCTTCCATGCCGGTGCCGGCGGTACCGAGGCCATGGACTGGACCCAGATGCTCATCCGTATGTACGAGCACTGGGCGGACAACATGGGCTTTAAGCACAAGATCCTGGACTTTCTGGACGGCGAAGACGCCGGTATCAAGAGCGCTGAAATGCTCATCGAGGGCGAAAACGCCTACGGCTATCTGAAGAGTGAAAACGGCGTGCATCGTCTGGTGCGCGTGTCGCCCTTTGACGCTTCCGGCCGTCGTCAAACCAGCTTCTCCGCACTGGAGGTCGTGCCCGAAATGTCCGACGACGTGGAGATCGACATCCGCACTGAGGATCTGAAGGTGGATACCTACCGTTCTTCCGGTGCAGGCGGTCAGCACGTGAACAAGACCGAATCTGCCGTCCGTATCACCCACATCCCCAGCGGTATCGTTGTGGCCTGCCAGACCGAGCGCAGCCAGATCCAGAACCGCGCCACTGCCATGAAGATGCTGAAGTCCCGTCTGATGGAGATCAAGGAGCGCGAGCATCTGGAAAAGATCGACGACATCAAGGGTGCTCAGATGAAGATCGAGTGGGGCAGCCAGATCCGTTCTTACGTCTTTATGCCTTATACGCTGGTCAAGGATCACCGCACCGGCTTTGAAAACGGCAACATCGGCGCCGTCATGGACGGCGATTTGGAAGGCTTCATCAACGCCTATCTGAAGTGTGCCGCCACCGGCGAGTGGGCCAAGTAAACACTTACTACGCCGTCCATCGGGCGCACAGCGCCCGCGCCGCTTTTGCGGCGTCCGATTTTCGGCAATTCATTTGCCGGAAATCTATCAAATCCCTTTGGGGACCCTGCAAAATCGAAGATTTTGTGGGGAACGGCGACTTAGAGGGCTTCATCAATGCCTATCTGAAGTGTGCCGCCACCGGTGAGTGGGCC
>CAZVRM010000026.1:2983-6512 GCA_964629605.1 uncultured Oscillospiraceae bacterium | reverse complement strand
GTAAACACCGACCACCTGTCATTGCGAGGGCTGTAGCCCGCGGCAATCCGCTTTCCCAAGGGTACGGATTCCCACGCCGCTGCGCGGCTCGGAATGACTTCCTGCCCAGCCAGTGGGCCAAGTAAAAATTCCGCAATTTGCAGATCCCTTGGCTCTACCAAGGGATCTGTTTGTTTTTTCCGCCCCCTGAAAGGAGGACTTTTATGCCCCATCCCATGAATCGTGTTGATTTGAAAACCCGAGCAAAGACTGCCATAAAAACGGCTGCCCCCAATATCTATCTGGTGGCCTTTGTCTGTCTGCTGCTCACCAATCTCCCCACCTTCGTCACCGAAGGCCCCACTATCCGTCTGATGCTGCAGGCCGATTCGGTGGAAGAAATGCTGTATCTCTATGAAAACAGCGGCACCGCCGTCTCCGACGGTTTTCTGCTGACGATCGCCACCTTTGCCATGAGCATTTTCCTCAATCTGGTGACCTACGGCTGGCAGCTATACACACTGCGCACCTCCCGTAAGGAAGAGACCGGTGGCCTGGAGACTCTGTTCGCCTGCTTCCAGCAGTTCTGGCGGTTTTTCTCTGCCACCCTGTTGATGGGCGTGTTCACTGCCCTGTGGTCTATGCTGTTCATCATCCCGGGTATCATCGCCGCCTATTCCTACAGCCAGACCATCTACATCATGCTGGATCACCCCGAAATGTCGGCCATGGAGGCCATTGCATCCAGCAGGCAGATGATGCGGGGACACAAAGCCGAATATTTCGTGCTGGAGCTGTCCTTTATTGGTTGGGCGCTGCTGTCGGGCTTCACCTTTGGTATCCTGCAGATTTGGCTGGAGCCCTATATGCAGGTGACCCGCGCCAACTTCTACAACGCCGTCAGCGGCTGGCAGCCCTATGTTCCTCAGGAACCCGACTTTACCGCCCAGCCGGAGGAATGGTGGAAGCAGTAACGACCAACATACCGCGCCTGCCCTGTCAGCAAGGCTGACATTTGCAGATAAAAATACACGATGGAGGGAACATCTATGATGGCTTTTTTGAAGTTGAGGAACATCTGAGCACATAAAACCGTGCAAAATCGTTTTATGTGCCATCGGATCTTACAATAAAACGATTATAAAGGAGTTTCTCTATGGAATTGCATGATAACGTGCTGAAAGCATATTTGAAAAATGTTTTGTTTATCTCCGGTACCCCCTGCGGCGGAAAAACCACCATTTCCCGTAAGCTGGCGGAAAAATACGGCCTGCCGGTCTATGACATTGACGAGCAGTTTGATCTCCATCGCTTGCTGTCCAGCCCCGATGCCCAGCCTTGCATGAATCAGTCCTTTGCCGACGCCGATGCCTTTTTTGGTCGGTCGGTAGAGGAATACAAGGGCTGGCTGCTGGGCAACACCCGGGAACAGCTGGACTTTGTGCTGTTGGATCTCATTCAGCTTTCCCAAAAGCAGATGGTGATCTGCGACTGCCATCTGACGCTGGAGCAGGCGCAAAGGATCAGCGATCCTTCCCGCGTGGCCTTTCTCATCAAAGACCCCGGCAATCTGATCGCCGATTACTGCAACCGTCCTGATCATCAGGGCTTCCGCAACTTTTTGTACAGTGCCACCGATGTGGAACAGGCAAAAAAAGTAGCAGGGGAAACGCTGAAAAGCCTTAACGAGCAGCGGTATGCCCACATCAAAAACAGCAACTATTTCTGGGTAGAGCGCACCGAAAGCTCCACGGTGGAGGACACCCTGCGCCAAGTGGAACAGCATTTTGGTCTGGCGGCCCGCCCCATTACCATTCATAAGGTGGATAAGGACACCGATCTTTCCAGAGCGCTCATTGAATTTGTGGAAAACTTCTCCTGGGTAGAGGTGAAGGAGCACACCCTGCAGAGCCTGCGCCGGTGGGACTTTACCGACTGGGAGACCCCCTTTGTTGCCATGTCGGGTGACCGGATCGTGGGCATGATCTCCCTGCTGAAAACCGACTATTACCCTCTGCCGGAGATCTTCCCCTGGGTGACCACCCTGTTTGTCACCGAGGTCTACCGGGGTCGGCGGATCTCCCAGCAGCTGATCGACCACGCCAACGCCTATGCAAAGACGCTGGGCTTTGCACGGACGTACATCCCCTCGGAGCACGTGGGGCTGTATGAAAAATACGGCTACCGCTACCTGAAGGACATCGTCAACTATGGCGGCGACACCGACCGACTGTATGTAAAAGAGCTGTAATACGCAGAAGGGCGCGTTGCAAAATGTAATTCTGTCATTGCGAACCGGTCGCAGACCGGTGTGGCAATCCGTTTCCCAATCCGGAAGCATACGGATTCCCACGCCAGTGTGCTCACTGGCTCGTGAGCGGCCGAGGCCGCCATTTCGTAGCGCGACCGCCGCTTGCGGCGGCGCTTAGCGCGGAGATGAATGACAGGGATTGTGTGCATTTTGCAACGCGCCCTTCTTTTTTATTGGATCACGCCCAGCTCCAGCTTCCACAGCAGGATGCGCAAAACGGCCTCCTGCAGCCGCTGGAGGGTCAGCTGGCCGCTGTCCAGTGCCGCGCGCATCTGGGCAATATTTTCTTCCGGCTTGTCGGTGAGTACCATGTCGGCGCCGGCCTGCAGCGCCATGACGGCTGCACTGCCGCCCCGGGTATAATCCTCCACCGCATCCATGGCCAGATCGTCGGTGACGGCCACGCCGGAAAAGCCCAGCTCCTGCCGCAGCAGCGCATAGACCGCCGGGGACAGGGAGGCAGGAAGCTCGCCATCCAAACAGGTGACAATGTTGTGACTGACCAGCACCGCCGAAGCGCCAGCCTCAATTGCTGCCCGGAAGGGCAGCAGATCGCAGGTTTCAAACTGCTCCCAGGGGCGCACATCGGTGACCACACCGGTATGGGTGTCCCGATTGCTGCCATAACCCGGGAAATGCTTGAGCACCGCGCCCACGCCGCTGGTTTTCAGCTGTTCCGTCACAGCGGCGGCATACTCTGCCGTGGTCTGGGCATCCTGTCCCAGCGTCCGGGGATAGATAAAATCCCGGCTGTTGGTACTGACATCCACCACCGGAGCAAAGTTCACATTGATGCCGTGGGACAGCAAAGTGGTGCTTTTTTCCGTCGCATCCTGTAAAACGGCCTCCAAACCACCCTGCTCATAAAGCTTGCGAACCGAGGTGCTGGGCCCGTCGGGGAACAGGTTGGGGTTCTGGCTGGCACGCACCACCGGGCCGCCCTCTTCATCGGTGCCAAAAAAGGGTGCGACGGCGGCGCCTGCGCCGTAGCGTTCCAGCTGTTGGGCAAAGGCCTCGGCCGTCAGCCAGTTTCCGCTCTTGTCCTGAAAATCCCGCTTGAACAACAGCCAGCCGCCCAGCTGCAGCTGCTCCATAGCACCGGGCGCATCGCCGTAAGGGCCGGGGGAGTGGGCGAAAAACACCTGCCCCACCTGCTGCTCCACCGTCATGCCTGCCAGAATTTCCTCCGCCCGCGCCAGACGCAGCTCCTCCTCGGTAGGCTCGGGTACAGGCTCGGGT
>CAZVRM010000026.1:0-2883 GCA_964629605.1 uncultured Oscillospiraceae bacterium | reverse complement strand
AGGCTCGGGTACAGGCTCGGGTTCCGGCGTGGGCTCGGGCTGGGGCTGAGGCGCAGGTTCCGGCTGGGGTTCCGGTGTGGGGGTCAGGCTACTCTGCAGGCTCTCCAGTGTTTCACGGGAAACGGTCTGCGGCGCTTCCATCTGTAAACTGCAGCCTGCAAAACACAGCAGCAGCACCAAAATCCATAACAATACAGGGGGTTTTTTCATAATTCTCCTCATAAAAAGACCGGCGCGCGTAGGCGCGCCGGAGGTTCTTTCTTGTTTAGCCGGTAACCACCGGAGCGTCGGGCGCATTTTCCGCAATGGAGCGAATACCCGCCAGACAGGAGCGCTTGGCCGTGTAGCCCTTGCCGTGGGCCAAAACGGTGCCGCTGTCATCCAGCAGTAAAAAGCTGATGCCACCCCGCTCGTGATGCTTCACCTCAAATTTGGGGAAGGGCAGGGTGGTGGCACTGGACAGCGTCTGATCCTCCACAGGAGCGTGGGCGAACTGCTTGACTTTTTCGATGGCTGCCAAACATTCTTCCATCAGATGATACACCCCTGAGGAGGCGATGATCTGACCGTTACCGGCTTTCAGATTGAACTTAAACCCGGCCTTGACACGATGAACGGTGAACATTCCCATTATTATCCCTTCCTCTCTGTCTTTTTTGGTTATTTTATCTAATAATAACACACTTCGACAGGTCTGAAAAGGTTTTCTCAATAAAAATATAGAAATTTTTGATTTTGTTAAATTTTTACAGCTTTTCCAGCCATTCGGTCAGCTCAGGAAAGCTGCCCCGAGACATTCCGGCGGTGTTCGCACCCTCCCGGACGATCAGGCAATCGGTCAGCAGGAACACCGGCAGACCCAGCGAGGCCGCCGCGCCGTCCTCGCCTTCGTCATTGCCCACCATGACACATTCCTCGGCCTTCAGCCCCAGATCATCCAGAATATCCCGGTAATAGGCCGGGTTGGGCTTGCAGAAGCGGCTGTTTTCATAGGTGGTGATGTGGCAGAAATCCTCGGGCTGCAGACCTGCCCACCGCACCCTGCTGTGGGTGGCGATGGCGGGGAAGATGGGGTTGGTGGCCAGCACCAGCCGCAGGCCGCGGGCTTTCAGACCGTCAATAAGCGCCCGGGCGGCGGGATCGTGGCCGCAGGACTGTGCCACCTGCTGGAACTCGTTGTGGTAAAAATCCTCGAAGACCGGCATATCCTCCCGGGCTTTTTCACCAAAAATGCCGCAGAAGGTCTCCCAGAAAACCGCTTCGTTGGGGCGGCTGCCGTCGTTTTTCACCATGGCCTCGGTGCCCTTCCAGATGGCAGCTGACAATGCCTTGGGATCATAGCCCAGCGGCGCCAGCTTTTTGCACAGGCCGCCCAGATAGGCCTTGACGAAAATCTCCTGATCCATGGGCAACAAGGTGCCGTCCAGATCGAACAAAACGGTGGTAATGGCCATAAAATTGCCCTCGCAATCGAAAAAATAGAATAAAATGATTATACCACGGCTTTTTTTCGGTTGCAAGGCGCAAAAAGATGTATTATGATAATGATAATACCCATTTGGAGGATTTTATCATGTTGACTTGGTGCGAAAACCATCATGAAGAACAGTTGACCCTGCTGAAAGAGCTGGCGGCCATCCCCGCCCCCTCCCATCAGGAGGAACAGCGGGCAGCTTATATCAAAAACTGGCTGGAAAAACAGGGCGCGGAAAAGGTGACTGTGGACGAGGCGGGCAATGTGATCCTGCCCTTTGACGTGGCGGGCAAGCGCTCCTGCACGGTGTTTATGGCACATATGGACGTGGTGTTCCCCGACCTGTCCCCCCTGCCCGTTCGGGAGGAGGAGGGCAAGCTGTACGCCCCCGGCGTAGGCGACGACACTGCCAATGTGGTTGCCCTCATGCTGTGCGCCAAGTATCTGCTGGAGCATCCCGAGGCCATCAAGTATCCCCTGATGCTGGTGTTTAACACCTGCGAAGAGGGTCTGGGCAATCTGAAGGGCGTGCGTCAGATCTGTGCCAACTACAAGAGCCGCATCAAGCAGCTGATCTCCTTTGACGGCACCATGGAAACGCTGGTGGAGCGCGCCGTGGGTTCCGAGCGCTGGAAGGTCACCGCCACCACCAAGGGCGGTCATTCCTATGGCGCTTTCGGCAATCCCAACGCCATCGCAGCCCTGTCGGGCATCATCTGCTGTCTGTACGGTCAGCCTGTGCCCCGGCTGGAGGGTCGCAAGACCACCTATAACGTGGGCACCATTCAGGGCGGCACCTCGGTGAATACCATCGCCCAGAGCGCCGAAATGCTGTACGAGTACCGTTCGGATGACAAGCGCGGTCTGGATCAGATGCGACAGCAGTTCCAGTCCCTCATGTGGCAGCTGAACAGCGAGGAGGCCAAGTTTGAGCGGGAATTGCTGGGCGAGCGCCCCTGCGGCGGCGATGTGGACAAGAAAAAGCAGGACAATCTGCTCAAGCGGTGCGAAACCCTCATCAAAAAGCACACCGGCAAAGCGCCCAAGCGCGTCGCCATGTCCACCGACTGCAACATCCCCCTGTCGCTGGGGATCCCCGCCACCTGCTTCGGTCTGTACCGTGGCGCAGGCGACCACACCCGGGAGGAATGGCTGGAGATCGACAGCCTGCTGACCGGTCTGAAGCTGGGTCTGGCCACCGTTCTGGATTTTGCGAAAAAGTAACCAAAACAAAGAGAAAAGGCGCGTTGCAAAATGCGGCCTGTCATTGCGAACCGTTCGTCAGAACGGTGTGGCAATCCGTTTCCCAAAGAAGGTGAATACGGATTCCCACGCCAGTGTGACCACTGGCTCGGAATGACGGGGGTTGTGTGCATTTTGCAGCGCGCCCTTACAACTATTTTACACAA
>CAZVRM010000025.1:0-12925 GCA_964629605.1 uncultured Oscillospiraceae bacterium | reverse complement strand
GAGTCCACCAACCGTCCGCAGCGTTTTCAGTATTTTCCCGCATTTTCCAAAATAGACAACTGCAGGGACGGCAGCACTTTGATGTGGTCGCCGTCCTTATAGCGCACGTCGGGCTTTTTGCGGATCACGCCCATACCGGAGCAGGGTACGTCGCAGATGATGGCGTCCGCCTGTTCCACCAGCGGCTCCCGCAGCTTAGATGCGTCGGAAGGGATGGTCTGCAGGCAGGTGATGCCGTAGGTTTTTGCATTTTTTGCGATCAGATCGCTTTTATGAGGATGGATGTCCATAGACAGCAGCCTGCCCTTGTCCTCCATCATCTGTGCCGCCAGCATAGACTTTCCGCCGGGTGCAGCGCACAGGTCGAACACCGTCTCGCCGGGCTGGGGCTGCAAAGCCTCCACACACAGCTGGCTGGCAATGTCCTGAATGTAAAACAGACCCTGCTGCAAAGTCTCGCTCTGCAGCACACCTTTCATGCTGTCAAAGACAATCGCATTTGACAAATACTGGTGGAGCTGTGCAGAGATATGCCCCTTAGAAAGCCGCTCCAACAGTGCTTCCCGGGAGATTTTCAAGGTATTGACCCGTGCCGTCACAGGAACAGGGGTGTTGTTTGCCCGCAGCAAGGCTTCACAGCCTACAAATCCAAGACGCTTGTTCATCTTTCCGACGAACCACTTGGGGTGGCTGTAGCGGATGGACAGATACTCCAGCTCGTTTTCCCGGGGCACCTGCGGCAGCTTGTCCAGACTGCGCTGCAGCGCCCGCAGCACACCGTTTGCATAGCCTGCAGCGGCTGCATTGGCGGTCTTTTTCACCAGTTCCACCGTTTCATTGACGGCGGCACTGTGGGGAATTCGCGTCAAAAACACCAGCTGGTAGGCGCCTAACCGCAGCGCATCCAGCACCTGCGGTGTAATTTTTTCCAGGGGACGTGCAGAAAATCTGCTCAACAGAAAATCCAGATATGCCCGGTTCTGCAGCACGCCGTATGTAAGGGTGGAAGCCAGCGCGGCTTCCTCCGAACGCATATCGACACAGGCCTTTTTCAGATACAAGTCAGGCCAGGCACCCTCCCGCCGGAAGGAGATCAAGGCGCGCAGCGCCGTTTCGCGAGCACTCAGCATCAGTCTCTCCTATTCCGTTTGGCGATCAGCAGCAGGCGCAGCAGCTGGGATACCGCCTGTGCCAAGGCGGCAACATAGGTCATGGCAGCTGCCCGCAGCACCTTGCCGGCACCGTCGAGCTGCTCTTCCTTCAGATAGCCGGAAGCACCCAGCGCCTCCAGCGCCCGGTTAGAGGCATTGAACTCCACCGGCAGAGTCACCAGCTGAAAGGCTACCACTGCGCAGAACAGCAGTACGCCTGCCATCGCCAGCGTCTCGCTGCCCAGCACAAGACCAATGAGCAGCAGCGGCCAAGACAGATAAGATCCGATCTGTGTGACGGGGATAATGGCCGTGCGGATCTTGATGGGACTGTAGCCCACGGCGTACTGAACAGCGTGTCCCGCCTCATGGGCTGCAACGCCCACCGCAGCCACCGAAGTCACGTCATAGACACCCCGGGACAGGCGAATCGTATTGGTTTTGGGATCGAAATGATCGGTCAATTCCCCGGCCACAGGCTCGATGGTCACGCCGGAAACGCCGTTCATTTCCAGAACCATTCTCGCAGCCTCCTCACCGGTCAGGCCGGCAAAGATCTTGGAATAACGGGCATAGGTATTTTTCACCTGAGACTGTGCCCAAAGAGAGAACAAAATGGCGGGAATCAGGATCAGATAGGTTGCATCAAAATACAATTCTTGCACCCCTTTCGCAGGTTTAGACTGGTTTTTGCCAAAAAAGTTCGCTTTTTAGCAGAATTTCTCGTTGAGAAGCGCTGCATGACCCCGGAAGAAGGCATCGGCAGGCATTTTTTTGCCGCCAGCGCCCTGCACCATGCCGATACGGACAGCGCCCTGACCGCAGGCAACCACGATACCCTTCTTATCATTTTTGATGATCGTACCGGGCTGACCGCAGGAGCCTTCGGCCTGCTCTAACGATGCAGCGAATACTTTCATTTTGTCACCGCCCAGGGTAGAAAATGCACCGGGTGCCGGGTCGTAGGCACGAATGGCACAAGACACCTCTGCGGCAGGCTTGGTAAAGTCAATTTTGCAGTCGGCAGTCTGGATCATAGGGGCATAGGTAAAGCCGGTCTCGGGCTGGGTCTGGCCTTTCAGTTCACCTTTTTCCAGCAAGTTTAATGCCTTTACAATAGCCTCTCCGCCGATCTTTGCAAGGCGGTCATGGAGACTGCCATAACTTTCATCGGGCAGTATTTCGGTAGCAGCGGGCAACAGCATATCGCCGGTATCCAGACCGGCATCCATCTGCATGATGGTGACGCCGGCTTCGGTCTCACCATACAGAATGCAGGCGTTGATAGGGCTTGCGCCACGGTACTTGGGCAGCAAGGATGCATGGATGTTCAGGCATCCGTATTTGGGAATATCCAGCACGGCCTGGGGCAGGATGCGACCGTAAGCGGCCACCACGATCACCTCGGGCACCATATCCCGCAGCTCCTGCTGAACGTCCTCGCCCCGCAAATTTTTGGGCTGATAGACGGGAATGCCGTACTCCAGCGCCTTGACCTTCACAGGGGGAGGCAACATTTTCATACCGCGGTTTTTAGGCGTGTCCATGCGGGTGTAAACGCCAACAATGTCATGTCCGGCTTCCTTCAGCGCCACCAGTGCGGCAACGGCGAAGTCGGGGGTTCCCATAAAGACAATTCTCATTCGTCCTCACCCTCGTAGTCGTCATCATCATCGGCAAAATCGCTGGGATCCAGATATTCGCTTACCAACTCGGTATACAGGTGACCATCCAGATGGTCGATCTCGTGGCAGAATGCCCGGGCGGTAAAGCCCTCGGCAGTGCGCTCCTGCCACTGGCCGTTGCGATCCTGGAACTTAACGGTAACCTTCATAGGGCGCTTGACCATGCCGTACTTGCCGGGGACGGACAGGCAGCCTTCGGCGCCGTCCTGCTCGCCTTCCCGGGCAATGATCTCGGGGTTGATGATTTCCAGGAAGCTCTCATCTTCCACCATTACCAGTGCCAGACGGCGCAGAATACCCACCTGGGGAGCAGCCAGACCCGCACCGTGTGCGTCGGTGAGGGTGTCGTGCATATCCTCCAGCAGAGTGAACAGACGGTCGTTGAAATCGGTAACGGGACGGCACTTCTTGTTCAGAATGTCGTCGCCAACTTTGACGATATTACGGATTGCCATAAGGGTTTCCTCCTTATAAATAGTATGGGTCAATATCGGCAGAAACAGTAAGGCTTCTGCTGCCGGGCCAGCGGTCGTAGGCCGCAAGCATCCGGGAGACCAGGGCTCGGCTGTTGTTGGTGGCGCGGCCCCGGAAAGAGACAGTGTAAAAATAGCGTTTGTTCAGCTTGGCAATGGGTGCAGGTACCGGCCCCAAAACGGCAGGCTCCACATCGGGCGTCTGAGGCAGCTGGGCTGCCAGCGCCTTGGCAAAAACCTGCGCTGCCTGCTGAACGGTATGTTCGTCGGTGCCGCCGAAACGGAACACAAATTGATCGGCAAAAGGAGGTGCTTTCAGCGCCTGCCGCGTCAGGATCTCCTGCTCATAAAAGGCATCGTAATCCTGGCTTGCGGCGGCCTGGATCACCGGATGCTCGGGTGTATAGGTCTGAATCACGGCCCGACCGGGTCTTGTCCGCCGTCCGGCTCGGCCTACCACCTGTGCAAGCAGCGAAAAGGTTCGCTCAGAGGCATGATAATCGCCGCAGTACAGCGACAGGTCGGCTTCCAATACGCCAACCAGCGTTACGTTGTCAAAATCCAGACCCTTTGCCACCATCTGTGTGCCCAAGAGAATGTCGGCCTTGCCCTTTGCAAAGTTATCCAACAGCTTTTCATGGGAGACACGCCCTTCGGTGGTATCGGCATCCATTCGGAGGATCCGCGCCTCAGGCAGCAGCTCCTGCAGTTCATCTTCAATACTCTGCGTACCGGAACCGATCAGTTTCAGATGGCTTCCCCCACATTCCGGACAGGTTTCCGGCATGGGTCGAGAGAATCCGCAATGATGACACATCAGCCGCCCGTTGCGGCTGTGATAGGTCAGCGCCACACTGCAATTTTCGCAGGTTGGGATGTGTCCGCAGTCTACACAGGCCGCCATTCGGGCGCTGCCTCGGCGGTTGATGAACAAAATGGATTGCTCTCCCCTGCTCAAGTTCAACTGCAGTTCTTCCAAAAGCTGCCGACTGATCCGGGACGGATCACCTTCCCGCAGCTGACCGCGCATATCCGCCAGCAAGGTGGTGGGCAGCGGGACGTTCTGATACCGCTGCGGCAGGGTCAGCAGATGGTACTTGCCAGCCTTTGCTGCGTGGTAGCTTTCGATGGACGGTGTGGCGGAGCCCAGCAGCAGCAGGCAGTTCTCCTGTGCCGCCCGGTACTTTGCCACCTCCCGTGCATGGTAACGGGGATCGGATTCCGACTTATAAGTAGGCTCCTGCTCTTCATCAATGATGATGCAGCCAAGATCATTCAGCGGCGCAAAAACCGCCGTTCGGGTGCCGATGACTACCCGAGCCTGTCCCCGCTGGATGCGGCAATATTCATCGTACCGCTGTGTTGCAGTGAGGCCGCTGTGCATGACAGCCACCTGATCCCGGAAATACAGACGGAATTTTTTCAACATCTGAGGGGTCAATGCGATCTCAGGCACCAAAAGAATTGCATTTTTCCCCTGTTCCAGCGTGTGCTGAATCAGTCGGATATACACCTGTGTCTTACCGCTGCCGGTAACACCGTACAGCAGCGCGGCCTCGGGCTTGCCGCTTTTCTGCAGCTGCTGCAGCCGCAAAAAGGCGGCCTGCTGCTGCTCGTTCAGCGAGATCGGCTCTGGTGTTTCGGTTTTCAGCAGCTTTGGCATCCGGCTGACCTGTACCGATTCGGCGGTCAGAATCCCCAGTGTCACTAAACGCCGGATGAGGGCGGTGCCCATGCCGGTCAGATAGCACACCTCTTTTTCGGGCAGCTGGCCTGCTTGATGGATCACCCGCAGCACCTTTTCCCGTCGTTCTTTCAACGCTCCCTTACCGATCTGACCCAATGCCTGCTCCAGCGGCAGGGTCAGCCGCAGCATAGTGATCTTTTTTTCCCGGACATTTTGCTGAAATTGCTGTTGTACAGTCAAATGACCGCTTTTTACCAGCTGGGACAGCTCTTTCTTGATGTCTTCAGGCTGCAGCAGCTTTTTTAGTTCTCCGGCGGTCAGCGGCTTTCCCGCCTGCCGGACAGCGGTCATGATCCGCAGCTTTTTAGGCGGCAGACCTTCATCCGAAAGTTCTCCGGGAAGGTAGGTTTCGGCTTTACGGTTCCAGACACCGGGGGGGAACAGTGCATTTGCCGCCTGAAAAAAGGTACAGAAATACCGCCGGCACATCCACAGTGCCAGCGCCTTCTGCTGCGGCTGCAGCACCACCTCATCGTCAAACACATGGGCGATGGCCTTCAGCTGCCGGGAGGCTTCTTCCTCCTGCAGTTCCAGCACGATGCCCTCAGTTTTCCGATTTCCCGCGCCAAAGGGTACCATGACACGGTGTCCCTCACGGATGGTTTCCCTCCATACCGCAGGGACACTATAATCATAGGGGCGGTCTATCGAATAGACCGCCGCCGCTACCGCTACGCGGGCCACCAGAGTCTGCCCGTTCATTGGGTTTTATTCTTCGATGGTGACAACAGGCATGTCGTTGGCCTGCACATTGGTGGTGTTGACGATCTTACCGGACACAATGTCGTCCAGAGCCAGCTTAACGGGCTTTTCGGTCAGCTTGACTTCGTTGATCTCAGCCTCCTCGGCGATCTGACGGGCGCGCTTGGCGGCCACGTTCACCAGCAGATAACGATTGTCAACCTTTTCCAGCAGTTCGGTCATGGAAGGATGCAGCATAATGGTTTTCTCCTTTATTTCAATCAAAATATTCTGTTCAATTCAATGTAAAGCTGAGGTTTTCCCGCAGACAGCGGTGAGAAAGCATGATGGCGCGCAGCCGATCGGCGGCGCTTTCCACGTCATCGTTTACCACGATGTATCGGAACTCGTCCATATTGGCACATTCCTGCCGTGCAATGGCAAGGCGCTTGAGGATGACCTCTTCTTTTTCGGTGCCGCGGCCCCGCAGACGGCTCTCCAGCTCTTCAAACGAGGGCGGCGCGATAAAGACCAGAACGGCCTTGGGCAGGCGCTTTTTTACCTGCAGCGCTCCCTGCAGCTCGATCTCCAGAATCACGTCATGTCCCTGCTCCAGATATTCCTCCACAGGATCCAGGGGGGTGCCGTAATAATTTTCGGCATACCGGGCGTATTCCAGAAAACGGTCATTGGCGATCAGCTCCTCAAACCGCTCCTTGGTCAAAAAGTGGTAGTGCACGCCGTCCACTTCCCCTTCGCGGGGAGCACGGGTGGTGGCAGACACCGAAAAATACAGATTGTCCAGAGACTGGATCACCTGCTTGAGTACCGTTCCTTTACCGGCGCCGCTGGGACCGGTAATGACAAACAGTGTTCCTTTGTTATTCATCGTCCTCAGTCTCCTCCTCAGCTTCATATTCAGAGCTCAGACGGTTTGCAATGGTTTCGGGCTGGATGGGCGACAGGATCACATGATCGGAGTCGGTGACCAGCACGCTGCGGCTGCGGCGGCCATAGGTCGCGTCGATAAGCATATTGCTTTCCTTGGCTTTGGAAATGATTCGGCGAATGGGCGCCGATTCGGGGCTGACGATGGCCACCAACCGGTTTGCAGAAACCATATTGCCGAAGCCGATGTTGATCAGTTTCATAAGCGCTCCTTACTCCAGATTCTGGATCTGTTCACGGATCTTTTCGATCTCAGCTTTCATGTCCACAACAGTTTTGGCGATCTGGAAGTCATTGGCCTTGGAACCGATGGTGTTGGTCTCCCGGTTCATTTCCTGCACCAGGAAGTCCAGCTTGCGGCCGATGGCCACAGGGCTCTTTAGCATGGTATCCAGCTGGGACAGATGGGAGCGCAGACGGACGATTTCTTCGGTGACGTTGACCTTGTCGGCATACAGGGCAGCCTCCTGAAGAATGCGCTGCTGTGCCAGCTCGGAACCGTCCAGAATCTCGTTCATACGGGCGGCGATGCGGGTGCGGTATTCCTCCACACAGTCGGGAGAGCGCTGCTCCACAAAATCCACCGACTTGGCGATCAGACCGGCACGATAAATCACGTCCTCCACCAAACGGCCGCCTTCCTTCTCACGCATAGCATTGTATTCCTCCAGCGCCTGTGCCAGTACGGCAGAGACCTCACTCTTCAGCTGGTCGGCGTCGGCCTCTTCCTTGTTCTGCTCCATGGCATCGGGCAGACGCAGCAGCGCCAGCGCAGAGACCTCGTCGGAAATACCGTAGGTTTCGGAAACCTTTTTAATGGCATCCACATAGCCCTGGATCACCGCCATATTGGGGGTAACCTTGATGTCGGCACCTTCTTTGGCGCGGACACTGACAAAAATATCCACCTTACCCCGGGCGATAGCGGCCTGCGCCTGCTTGGACACCAGATCCTCCAGATAGCCGTAGATGCGGGGCACCTTGATGTTCAGATCCAGATAGCGATGGTTCACCGAACGCAGCTCCACTGTGATCTCACGGAGATCGTTTTCAACTTTTACACGGCCGTAGCCAGTCATGCTTTTCAGCAAATGGATCACTTCCTATATCTCTTTATTCGCCCAGCACCTGGACGATGGAAAAATGCATTTCTTTATTGTGTTTTTTCATGCTGCGGGAGACATACATACAAATCAGGATACCCACCACAAAGGCAGCTACGCCACAGATCACCCGGAGGCCTTCACCGCCGGGCATTGCAAAATAACCCACAAAAAACAGAACCATGGGCATCAGATACAGCATGGCTGCCAGCTTGAGAACCCGGCCGGTATCGCTGCGAACGATGACGTCGTCGCCCTTTTGTGCGCCAACCAGATTGTCAGCATCCACCATGACGATCTCATCGGGGTGGGGGCAGCCGTGGCAGGTATGGCAGTCACCGCTGCAGGCAGATTTCCGTTTGACCGCAACACGGGCGATATTTTCGTTGACAATGCGAATCACTTGTGCTTGCTGTTCCATAAAAAGCCTCGCTTTTTGTTAATCTAAGGGGGCGTACCGAGCCATGATGGCCTCGGCTACTCGGATTCCATCCACCGCTGCAGATACGATGCCGCCAGCATAGCCTGCGCCTTCGCCACAGGGAATCAATCCCTGCACCGTCAGGCTGTAAAGGTCCTCGCCCCGGGTGATACGCACCGGAGAAGAGGTTCGGGTTTCCACGCCGGTAAACACCGTATCAGGTGCGTCAAAGCCGCGCATTTTGCGGCCAAACTGGGGCATGGCACGGCGAAGCATTCCACAGACTACCGGCGTAAGCGCCTCGTCCAGACTACGGAACTGCCAACCACGGGGATAGGTGGGCGTGACGCGCCCCAGACCGGTGGAAACGCGGCCTTCTGCAAAATCGCCCCACAGCTGTACCGGTGCACAATAATCCCGGCCTCCCAGTTCAAAGGCCGCCTGCTCCAACTGACGCTGGAAGGCAATACCGTCCAGCGGGCCGGTGCCGAAATCTTCGGGGGTCACAGACACCACCAACGCGGCGTTGGCATTTTTTCCGGCGCGGGCATGGTAGCTCATACCATTGGTGACCACGCCGCCGCTTTCGCTGGCAGCTGCCACAACCTCACCACCGGGGCACATACAGAAGGAGTAGCAACCCCTTTCTCCCTCCCGGTGGGAAATAGCATACTCACCGGCAGGCAGGCCGGGAGTGCCCAGATATTTTCCATATAAAGCCCGGTCGATGTCCTCCTGCAGATGCTCTGCACGGACGCCCACCGAAAAGGGCTTGGCCTGCAAATAAACGCCCTGATCCCGCAGCGTGAAGAAGCTGTCTCTGGCGCTGTGACCAATGGCCAGTACAGCCACATCGCAGGGCAGTTCCTCCCCTTCCAGCTGCAGGCCTGTCAGGCGATTTTCCCGCAGCAGAAGCCCCTTTGCCTGTGTCTCAAAACGGACGATACCGCCAAGTGCTTCCACCTGACGGCGCATGGATACCACAATATTTTTCAGCAGGTCGGTGCCGATGTGCGGCTTTGCTGCCTGCAGAGCATCGTGGGGCGCGCCATGTTCTTCCAGCAGCTCCAGCACCAGCTCGCAGCGGTTGTCACCGATGCGGGTGGTCAGTTTGCCGTCGGAATAGGCGCCTGCGCCGCCTTCGCCAAACTGAATATTGGAGCGCTCGTTCAGTGCTCCGCCCGAAAAGAAGCTCTGCACATCCCGGTCACGCTTGTCCATAGCGGCACCACGCTCCAGAACCACCGGGCGATAGCCGTTTTTCGCAAGAATCAGCGCCGCGAAGATACCCGCAGGGCCAAAACCTACGATTACAGGCGGCGCGTTCAGCCGCTCCTTACCCGAAACGACAGGCATGATGGCTCGGGCACGCAGTTTGACCTGGGGATCTCTGCATTTTTGCACAAACGCAGCCTCATCACCGGCCAGAGACAATTCTACCGAGCAGATAGCTTTGAGATCGCCATGGCGCAAATCCAGCGATTGTTTGTGCAGACAGCCGTGTAAAACGCTGTCGGGACTAAGCCGCAATTTCTTCCTTGCGGCAGTCAAGGCTTCCTCTTCCGAAAACGGAAAAGGAAGCCTGACATCAGATACTAAAATACTCATACTTATTCGTTGGGCTGGTCAGGATCGACGGGATCCACCGGTTCAGGATTGAGCGCGGCGTCCAGTGCCTCCTGCGTCACTTCGACAGTGATCTCCAACTCCTGTTTGACGTAAATACTGCCATTCTGCAGCGTGATGCGGCAAGGCAGCGTGTTGGATCCAACAACCAAGTCATCCAAGTCGTAAATAGGCTCCAGCACGATGTCGCTGTCCCGCAGACGTGCAAGAGCGGTGGTGCTGCCAAACACGTCGATCTTGATTTCCTGTTCCGGATAGCTCAGCAGAGGATCTTCGGGCAGATTGGTCTGATCCAGTTCTCTGGTTTCCCAACCGCAGCCGTCCAGCGTGATATTCACCATGGCGAACTGCTTTTGGCCGGAAGCCAGCGATACACCGTCGGGCAGCTGGATCACGCGCGCAAACTCCATGGTGCCTTCTTCCAGAACCTCAGACAGGTCAACAGCCTCCAGCTCGATGCCGTTCAGCTCCCGGATGATCTCGGGATCGCCGATGAGCTTGATGCTGGCAGGCTCTATCTTGGTATCCACCATGTAGGATTTCAGATAGGCGGAATCCTTCAACGCCACGGTCAGCGGGACATCGCCCTGCTGGCACAGACTAATATTCAGCGTGGTGGAAGGCGTATCGGGCGACAGATAGCTGCTGACGACCGCTTCCCCATTTTCCCCCAGCAGGGTATAGGTCACGTTGGTCTGCATGGTAGTGCTGACACCGGAAACATCGTACACGACCTTGGCCTTTTTGATCTGCCGCAAGATGGTTTCGGGGCCGCGCACAACGATGGCATCGGGCGATGCAGTGACATTGTCAAGGGTCAGGCCGGAAGCCAGTTCACCGGTCAGCTCCACCTCCACGGGGATGGACGTGGTATTCATGCGATCCACCACAACGGTAATCTGGCTGGGAGTCTTGTCCGAGAGCGTGATGCCCTCAGCCACAGAGTCCTTGACCAGTTGATAGGAAAGCTGATATTCACCGGGTTCGGTGATGTGAGCCACCGATGCGGTGGCGGTGATCAGGTTCAAATAATCCTTTTTGACCTCCTGTACCAGAGCTCTCTTGCCGGTGGCCTTGACCGATACGGTCTCGTTAGAGCCCGACATCACTACAAGGTCACTTTCCTTCAGTGTGGTGACGCCATCCAGACGGACGGGAATGTTTTCATAAGGCAGATCGCCGTCCACTTCCTCAATGTTCATCACATAGGCCCACAATGCAATGGCCATCAGCAGGGAAAACACCCGCAGAATCACGTCGTTTTCGCGGATCCAATCCTTTACGCTTTTCATTTGGCGATCCACCCCTTCACGCGATCCATCAAGCCGGACTTCTTTTCTTCTTCTTCAGGCATGAGCTTTGCGATCAGCAGACGCTCCAGTGTTTCGGGCGCCAGATGCCGCTTGAGCACGCCGCCCTCTGCCAGAGAAATGGCACCGGTCTCCTCGGACACAATAACCGACAGGGAGTCGTAGTTTTCACTCTGACCCAGACCGGCACGGTGACGGGTGCCCAGATCCTTGCTGATGTTCTGCTTGCCGCTCAGAGGCAGGATACAGCCGGCGGCAGCAATGCGGCCCTCTGCAATGATGACAGCGCCGTCATGAAGCGGTGCCTTGTTGTAAAACAGATTTTTCAGCAGTTCGGCATTCACATCGGCATTGATGGTAGTGCCGGTGTTGATGATATTCTGCAGAGAATCTTCCCGCTGGAAGATGATCAGTGCGCCGGTCTTGGTCCAGGCCAGCGAATTGACCGCTTCGATGGTCTGCAGAATGGCAGTATCGGTGGTCTTGGCCTCCTGCGAATGGCCAAAGCTGAACCACTCGCTGAGCTTCTGGCTGCCGAACTGCTCCAGCATTTTGCGCAATTCAGGCTGGAAGATGACGACCAAGGCCAGGATTCCCACCTGCATCACATTGGTCAGGATCCAGCTTACCACACTGAGCTTCAGGATCCGGGACAACGCCGTGAGAACCAACAGGATCATAAGACCCTGGAACAGCTTCTGTGCATTGGTGTTGCGCAAAAATCGCATCAGTTTGTACAGCATGAAAGCCACAAGCAGGATGTCGATATAATCCCACACTTCGGCCATTGCTATGCTGTTAATGATCGTTTCAAACATCTTCCAAGCCGCTTCCTTCTGTTAATTAATATTTATTTATATATATTAACAAAAACGCGCGCTTTTTTCAATAGCGCAAGGCGGTGTTTTTTCGTGTTTACAAAGTTTTTGCCACGAAGAATGATGCCACAGTCGCCCACGCAGGCTTTCAGAGCGGTTTTGATACTTCAAAACAGTTTTTTCATTACCCCCAAAATGGTGTAAAGCTGTATTGCCTTACACCATTATCTCTTTCCAGATATTTTCTCTGGTTTTCTCATAAATTCCCAGAGGCCTTTTGCTGGTTTTACGCAAAAGCTCCGTTGCTGCGGACAGACTGACCTTCTCCAGCAGCAGGCCATGGGCACAGGAGCCCCGCCCCAGACTGGTAGGCGGCTTCACCATGACGGCTGAGATACCGTTTCGCCGCAGAACGGCCGCTGCGTTCTGCGCATGGGTGAGAGAATGAAAAACGATCAGACAGCTCACAGGATCACACTTCCCTTCGTGCCATTCTATGAGCGGTCTGACCGCTTGGTTCAGTTCTTTTCAATCAGGCAGACAGCGTGCACCGCCATACCTTCGCCCGCACCGGTAAAGCCCAGCCCTTCTTCGGTTTTACCCTTCAACGACACCTGCTCCACTGTAATATGCAGCACGCGGGCAATGTTTTCCCGCATTTGCGGCACATAAGGCAGTAATTTAGGACGCTGCGCCACGATGGTTGCATCAATATTGCCGATGCTCCAGCCGTGCTCAGCCAGCTCTCGTCCGCAGGCCTCCAGCAGCTTCAGACTGTCCGCCCCTTTATAACGGGGATCGGTATCGGGGAAATGACTGCCGATGTCCCCCAGCGCTGCAGCACCAAACAGTGCATCGGTAATGGCGTGCAGCAGCACGTCGGCGTCGCTGTGTCCCAAAAGTCCCTTTTCAAAGGGGATGTCCACACCGCCCAGGATCAGTTTTCGCCCCTCTGCCAGCCG
>CAZVRM010000024.1:2060-13161 GCA_964629605.1 uncultured Oscillospiraceae bacterium | reverse complement strand
CTGGTGGCTGCCTGATGAGCGCGGCCTTTGCTGAGGGCGGCAGACAGCGCATCCTGGAACAGGGGATGGCGCTTTCCGGTCTGGAGAGCGCCCCCCAGCAGGCCGATCTGCTGCTGGATACCCTGACTGCGGCAGCTCTGGGGTGGTGCTGCCGGGAGGATATTCCGGAGGAAATGGAGGGGGTGATGGCGGTACTGCTGGCGCAGGCGCTGAAGGACGGCACTGACCGTCCGGTAACGACCGTCAAGCGGGGCGATACCGCCATCACCTATGCCGATACCGGTGCGGCTGACCGCAGAATGCTGCTGGCACCTTTTGTACGGCTGAAGACGCCTGAAAGAAGGTGGGAGTATCATGCGGGAAGCTGATATTCTGTACCGTACCCTTACCGATCGCGCCACCATCACCCGGGAGGCGTGGAACGGTGCGCGGTGGGTAACCGAAACGGTGTATACAGAGCTGGCCTGTGCCTTGTCCCGGGCGGTGCAGGCCAGCACCCCGAAATTAAGCGGAGAGTGGGCTGATGTGCCCGAGGCCGAAGGCAGACTCAGCCTGTATCTGCCGGCCGGAACCGTGTTAAAGGCGGGGGATAAGGCCACGGTGATCCGGGAAGGACAGGTGTTTCGGGGAATTTGCAGTCCTACGATGCCCTATCCCTCTCATGCGGTGGCAACCATTTATCTGCAGGAGGTGGAAGGCGCATGATCGGACTGCGGGAGTTGACAGCGGGGATCGCGGAATATCTGACCGCACAGACCGGTGTGGCGGCCTTTTCCGGACGGGCGGCAGGGTCGGTGTACCCTTGCCTGACGGTGGAGGCGGCAAGCAAAAGCGCCGGGATCATTGCCTGTGGAAGACAGGTGGAACGGCAGGTGACGGTGAACGTCACCTGCTATCCCTCCCGACAGAGAGGCCGGGAGGAGGGGCTGGAGCTGGCAGACGGGGTCTATAACGCAGCGATGCTGGGAATTCGAGCCTGCGGCCGCGGCTTTTTGCCCAGAGAGGCAGAGATCAAAGCAGATGCCAACGAGCGGATGCAGGTGACCTTTCTGCTGGAATTTTGTGATACGCCCAGCGGGAAACAGAGCGGGACTGCGGTGCAGGAGACCATGGGAACGCTGTCTCTGCGGCTGGAGCAGAAAAGGGAGGGATCGTAAATGGGGTTACCCCAGATTCTGATCAAATTTAAAACGGCGGGCAGTACCGCTATCCGCCGCAGTGCCAGAGGACAGGTGGTGCTGATGGTTCCCGGCGACAGCCGAAACACCGTCACCTTTTCCCGGATGGAGCAGGTGGAGCAGAGTGCCGTGGGCAATACCGCCTATGAGCTGCTGCGGCTGTGCTTTTTGGGAAATCCGGCCAAGGTGCATCTGGCATTTTACGTTGTTGGCGAGGAAGACACGGCGTTGGCCAGCAACGCAAAACTGGCAGAAGGGGGCTGGCTGTGTGCCCCTGCCATGGCGGTGGACACACTGGTGGACTTTGTAAAGGAAAAGCGGGCGGAAGGCAGACCGCTGCGTGCTGTGGTCAGCACGGAAACCGCACCGGATAATGCCGGTGTAGTCAACTTTATCACCGAGGGCATCACCGTTCGGCTGGACAGCGAAATCCGGTCGGTGAGCACCAAGGACTATTGTGCGCGCATTGCCGGAATTCTGGCGGGATTGTCCCTGCGGGAAAGCGCCACGTATTACGGTCTGTCGGAGGTCACCGGCTTCACCGTCAGCAGCGACCCTGCAGGTGACATCGAAAAGGGCTGCCTGATCCTGGATCAGGGAAGCGACGGCGTGCGGCTGGGTCGGGCAGTTACCAGTCTGGTGACTCTGGAGCAGGCCGGTGACAGCGCCTTCCGGAAGATCAAGATCACCGAGGGCGTGGATCTGATCCGTGCGGACATTCGCAGCGTGTTTGAGAGCGAGTATGTGGGCAAGGTGCTCAACGACTACGACTCCAAACTGCTGCTGGTCACTGCCATCAACAGCTATTTTGCAAGCCTGGCCGGTAGTGTTCTGGACACCGGACGCAAGAATGAGGCCAGCGTGGATTTTGACGCCCAGAAGGCCTGGCTGGAGGCGCAGGGCGTGGATACCGAAAGCATGAGCGATACCGCTATCCTTTCGGCCAACACCGGAAGTCAGGTGTTCCTGCGGGCAGATGTACGGTTTGCTGATGCCATGGAAGATCTGACCTTCGAGATCACCATGCAGTAAAGGAGGGAAGCGTATGTCTGGTTTGAGTGCGAATCGGGTGCTTTCCGGTTCGTTTGCAGAGATCTGGGTGGACGGCAACCGCATTGCGGAGGCCAGCGGCATTCAGCTGACCGTTAAGCTGATCCGTTCGGAGGTGCAGATCGGTATGGATGTGGACTCCAAGATCACCGGCTGCAGAGGCGAGGGGCAGCTGCGGCTGCGACAGGTGTTCAGCAGATTTTTTGACGTGGTGGAGAACGCTGCCGCAGGCGTAGACCTGCGGGTGACCATCACCACGGCGCTGAAGGATCCCGACAGCATGAACGGCGAGGAAGAACGCTACAGCGTGGACAACGTGGCGCTGGACAGCCTGCCACTGGTGAATTATGCCACCGGCAAGGTCAACGAGCAGGTGATCCCCTTCCGCTTTTTGCCCGGTGATCTGAAACAGCTTTCGGCCATCCATGTGACGGAGGTGGCTTGATGAGTACGGCGGAGCAGTGGGCCGGTGTGTTGGCAAGCGCAGGAAGCGGAAACTTTACACTGCGGTTTGACCGACTGGGCCTGGAGGCGCAGTGCCGGCCGCTGAACGCCGGCGAGGTGGAGGAATGTGTTCGCATGGGCGGACAACGAGGGCTGCGGTATGCCCTTTATCTGGCCTGCGATGCGCTGCGGGAAGCCGGCGAGAGCCTGAAAAAGCAGGGAATCGTGGCTTCTGCCTTTGATATTACCGAAAAGCTTAGCTACGGCGACGTGGTGGCGGCAGGTGCTGCCATCATGGGCCGCAGCGGAGCGGATACCTCTGCCGTCCGGGTGGACGGCGAACAGTCTGCCGCGGCCCAGAGGGAGCTGGAGCCTGTGGGGCAGTCCTTTTTGATGGGGGAGCAGGTGTTCGCCCATCTGACCGGGGAGGTCGGGCTGTCGGGAAGTGTTTCCGATGGCGAGGAGGGACTGTTTGTCCGAAGAAGCCTGGAACTGCAGGAACTTGTGGACGGGCTGACAGCTGCGGCAGGCAATCGATGAGACGTTGAGAGGAGGAAACCGATGGCGACCAATACGAGAACGGTTATTTTGCAGCGGGGCGAGGAAGAACAGCTGCAGCTGGCGGTCAATCCCAAAAACATGGTGATCTCACAGCCCCAGAACACCATGAGTTATGTGACCATTCGGGGAGATACCGTCCATGCCGCCCGGGGCGGTGGACTGACCCAGGTGACACTGGCTACCTTTTTACCCAGTGCCACATCCCGGTTTTATCAGGGCGTGACGCCGGCACAGGCGCTGGCTATGCTGCAGCGATGGATGGAGGCCGGAGAGCCCATTCGCCTGCTGATCTCGGGCAGTGAGCTGGGAGAGCTGTTTCTCATTTGCGGACTGGAACAGACCCTTACCGAAGGCGATACCGATGTGGGCATCCGTATCCAGCTGAAGGAGTATAAGTATGTGACACTGGCAGAGCCGGATATTCTGGAGGGTGAAAATGCCGGTGGGCTGTATCTTCGGGCGGATGAGCGGGTGACACCTGCCGTTTATGTCACGGTGGGCGGTGAGGATCTGTGGACCATTGCACGGCTGTATCTGGGTGACGGCAGCCGCTGGCAGGAACTGGCGGTGAGAAACCGGATTTCCGATCCCCACAATCTGCCCGCAGGAAAGGAGCTGTATCTCCAATGAGAGTTTGGCTGGAAGAGCGGGAGATTACCGGGCTGTGTACCCGGGTGACGGTGGAAAAGTCGGTGGAGGCGGCAGGTGCGTCCTGTGAGGTGCTGCTGGTTTGTGCACCCATGGACAGCCGCCTGCCTCGGCTGGATCCAGCCTGTGGGCAGTGGGTTGCGGTGTCCGAGGAACAGGACACGTTGTTTTCCGGACGGGTAGAGCGGGTCAGCTATGATGCTGCGGCACTGCGTTTGAGCCTGCTGTGCTACGATCCGGCCAGTCTGCTGGTGAAAAACCATTGCAGAGGGCCTTATTCCGGTACACCGGATGTCATTACCCGGCAGCTTTGCCGGGAGTGCGGACTGGTGCCGGGGCAGATCTGGCAGGGGGACGGGCAGACGGTGCAGCTGGGCAAGGTTTGCGGCCGTGGTGTTTATCGAACCATCTGCAATCTGTATGACGACCAATGTGTCGTGGATTATGGGAACGGCCAGGTGCAGGTATACCCCAAGGGACAAAGCCGGGCGCTGTTGGAAAGCGGTCGGTTGGTGGGTCTGACTGCTCGAAACGACAGCCAGGAGACGGTGAACCGGGTCCGGGTATACCGCAAGGGCGCGCTGGATGCAGAGGTGGTGGATCAGGACAGTATTGACCGACTGGGACTGCGCAGCAGGGACGAATATCTGTCGCTGCAGTATGAAAATGCCCGGCAGCAGGCACAGGCTGAACTGCAGGGGGTGTCGCGGCAGGCACGACTGGTCTTTACCGGCAGAAGCCCGGTGAAATGCGGGCAGATTGTCTCGTTGGACAAGCCGCTGATGGGCGTTTATGGCGATTATCTGGTGACACAGGTACTTTGGCGACAGGAAAAAGGTCTGATTACCACCGAATTGGGGGTGACCAGCCTGTGATCCGAAACCCATATTATCAGATGTTGAGTATGATGGGCGGCAGCGGGGGACTGCAGCTGGCCATTGCCACCTTGAAGAATGCCGAGGAAGAGCTGTTTCAGGTGGAAGGTAAACGGGCCGCCATTGCCGGACGAGCCAAAGGGCTGACCATTGAGGCCATCGACGAAGGCGGCACTTTTTTGTGTCTGGGAACCGGCTACGGATGGTTTGTGCTGTGCAAACTGGAAGAATTGTAAAAGGAGGGGAAACGGATGGCACTGTTTTCCTATGAGGGGCAGAAAAATCTGCCCCTCATGCAGGAGGCGGCGGTGGATTTTAACACCGGACAGCCCATTTTGGAGCCGGACGGTACCTTTCGGCTGGTAAGCGGTCTGGAGGCCGTTCGGGTGTGGGTATGGCGGGCGCTGCAGCCCGATCATACCCGATTCGCTTACAGCGCTCATACGGTGAGCTATGGCAATCAGTTTCATCTGCTGGCGGGAAAGTCCCTGCCCCAGGCGGAAAGCCGCATGGCAGGACTGGTGCGGGAGACCCTGCTGGTCTGTCCCTACATCACCGGTGTGGAACGATTTTCCTTTACCCGGGAGGGCAGCCGGCTGATCGCTGCCTTTACCGTGAGGACGGTGTACGGCGAGATGCTTGCAGAAAGTGAGGCAACCTTATGAGCTATGATTTTGAAAGTATTCTGCTGCGGCTGAAACAGCAATTATCCGGTACGATCAGTGCCATGGAGGGTACCTTTACCGGTGATATTTTGCAGGCGGTGGCAGCAGAACTGGCTCGCATCTGGAGCCAGGAGATGGATTCGGTGACCCAGCGAGCTTTTTTGAGTACGGCAGAAGGGCAGTGGCTGGATGCTGCCTGCAGTGATTATGGTATCGCACGAAAGGATGGCGAGACCGACGAGCAACTGCGGCAGCGGGCACTGGAGCGGATCCGTCAGCGAGGCGGCAGCGGAAATGCTGCCGATTATGTGGCCTGGGCACAGGAGGTGGAGGGGGTGGCTTCGGCTGCTGCCATTCCGCTGAGCCGGGGCGCAGGTACAGTGGATGTCTATTTTTCCCCCACCGAGGATGCGCCGCCCAATATTTTGCTGCTGCTGCAGCATTATCTGGATGATAAACGTCCGGTGGGCGCGGATGTGCTGGTCATTCAGGCGACTCCGGTGACTGTCAGCGTGGTGGCTCAGGTGAAACGGCAGGGCGATGTATCGCTGGAGGATATTCAGCTCAGTTTTGCACATAAGCTGACCTCCTACCTGCAGCAGGCAAAGCTGTCTGAAGGCGGTCAGGTGGTGAGCATCAACCGTATCATCGGTCTGCTGGTCAGCTGTGATGGTGTGGAAGATGCCGGAGGCGTGACGGTCAACGGCGGTACAGAAAATATCACGATGGAGCAGGGCAATTATGCAGTTGCAGGCACCATCACCCTGACGGAGGTGTAAGATGGCGGAATTGAAGAAGACATTGCCGCCTTCCGTAGGCCGAAGCCGGGGAATTGGAGAGATTCTGGACAGCTGTGATAAAGAACTGGACCTGCTGGAGCAGGAGGCTCGGGCAGCCAGTCAGCGACTTGCAGCCAGTACGGCGGATGAAGCCGGCTGTACGCTGTGGGAGCGGGAGCTGGGGCTGGATGTGCGGGCGGATCTGCCGTTGGAGGCGCGGCGCACGCTGATTCGTATCGCGCTGGAGCAGATGGATATTCTGACACCGCAAAAGCTGCAGGAGCTGCTGGAACGGCTGCTGGAGGGTGAGATCACCATTGAGGAGCGGTTTGCCGATTATACGGTGGCGCTGGCTGTGCAGGTGAGCCGCTTTCTGGTGCCCAGTATGCGGCAGGCAGAACAGGCGCTCCGTCGGGCGCTGCCGGCACATCTGGACTATACACTGACAGCAAAAGCGGATCTGGAGACCGATAAACAGTCCCGCAGAGTCCTGTTTTCCGGCTTGAAGATGGAGATCTATACGGAGGAGGAAACCACATGAAAATGATCGGTATTTATACGGCAGCCGGTGCTCAGCTGGCTGCCAGGGCACAGGCGGAGAGCCTGAGCCTGCAAATTACCAGAGCTGCTGCGGGAAGTACGCTCACCGATCAGAGCGCTGCAGTTATGGATAAAGAACGGCAGACGCTGACAATCGGTAACAAAGTGGCAGTCAATGGCAAATGCACCGTTTCGGCAGTGCTCAACGCTGCAGAAGCTGCTGCGATGTATACCTTGCGGGAAGTTGGGCTTTACGCCAGACTGGGCAGCGAGGAGGAAGTGCTGTATAAGGTGTTTCAGCTGAATGAATCCCTGACGGTGGAGCCTGATACCGACCTGATCCTGACCTTTTATCTGGCAGAGACCATTTTGGCAGCAGACCAGGTGGAGGTTACAGTCACGTCCCAGGGCTTAGTGACGCAGGAAATCTGCAGCCAGACGGCACAGGAGGCGGCACAAGGTGTTCGGACGGAGCTGAATACCCATGCCGGAGATACCGGTGCACACAGCGCCTTGTTTGCACAAAAGGCACCGCTGAGCCATGAGCATCCCGCTTCGCAGATCACCACAGGCGTTCTGCCCGGTATGGTCATGGCCAACAGCAACACCGCTTACAGTACAGCGCAGCTGCGAAACATCACACTGTCCACCGATGATCCCAGTGGCGGCAGCAATGGTCAGCTGTGGATCAAATATGTGTCCTAAGGAGGAACGTCCATGAATTTCTTAGGGGATGTGAGCGTGGGCAGCGTGGTCTATCTGCGGGTAAACGGTGTATATGCACCGTTTCGCGTGATGCACCACGGAAAGCCTTCGGATCTGTACGATGACAGCTATGTGGGCGGCACCATCCTTTGCAAGGACTACCAGGGGTCGTCTTTTTTCACCCGGATGGTGTCTGATGAATCGGATGGTAAGGTGACCTATGCGGATTCTTATCTCCATCAGTCCCTCAATCAGGACTGGCTGGGGAAGCTGGATCCGGTTATGCAGCAGGCAGTGATCGAGGTCAAGCTGCCCTATCGTACCGACATCGATGGCGCTCCCTATGAGGTGGCTACGGGCAGTAATGGTCTTCCTGCCAAGGTATGGGTGCCGTCTATTTCGGAGGTCACCAGTCGGGTACAGTATTCCGACTCCGTCGGTAAACCCTATATCGAGGAGGGCGCGCTGTTCGACTATTGGAAGAATGCCGAGGAATCTAAGTACGATAACTGGGGCTGTCTGGACGATAACGAGAGCGATAGTGGCTGGGGCACCAGAACCCCCAACCTGTATTACGGCGCAGCGTCTATGGCGCCTTACTTTTTCCGAATGCGAGCCAGTGGCTATGGCTATTCGATCATAGATAACGAGATCGATGTTTGGCCTTGTCTGGTGATGCCCGATACGCTGGTGGTGGATGGAAACGGGCAGCTGCATCCCATGGGCGCGGTGCCGGTCAAGGTGAACGGCATCTGGAAGGAGGGCACCGCCTGGTGTCGCGTGGGTGGTGTCTGGAATGAAGCCGCTGCCATTGCCGCTAAAGTGAGCGGCAGTTGGAAGGAATAATAAAAGGAGGAACAACAGATGGATAAGCTGAAGATGGGCGATGTGACGCTGAAAGGCAGCGTCCACTTTACCACTGCAAGAGTTGCAGAGCAGAGTGTTCCCGCACTGGAGCTGCGCGTGGAGGGACCGGTGGATGCCGCAGCGCTGGAGGCAATGAAGACCGGCAAGCTGGAAATCTATGGTGAGGACGGTGTGCTGCAGGGCACACAGAACGGCTATCATACTGTGGTGCGCCATAGTGTTGTGATCGCCAAGGTATCCGATGTTCAGCAGCAGCTGGCCGAGGCCAAGGAGCAGCTGGAAACACTGCAGGCCGAGAAGGAGATTCTGGAGGCCGAGCATGCTGCCCTGCTGTATACCAGTCTGACCGGGGAGGTGCTGTAAATGAGCAAGATCGCGGAGAAAATTGCAGAGTATTTCCGCAAGGGCCTGTATCAGAAGGCACATCTGGAAATGCTGGAGCGCAAGGGTGTTCTCACCGCAGAGGAACGGCAGATCATCGAAAAAGGTGAATAAATCAAGAAAAACAGCCGGAAACGGCTGTTTTTTTCTGCTGCTGCATGATAATATAAAGAAAAAGGGGGGATGTTTGTGAGCGGACCGACGGACTGGGTCTTTTTGCAGGAGACCGACAGCACCAACCGGGTAGCAAAAGAACTGGCGCGGCAGGGCGCAAAACATGGCACAGCGGTGCTGGCGCGGCGGCAAAGTGCGGGCCGGGGGCGGATGCAGCGCCAATTTTTCTCGCCGGAGGGTGGCTTGTATCTCAGCGTCATTCTGCGGCCGGACATTCCACCGGAGGATCTGCCCCTTATGACACCAATGGCTGCCACTGCGGTTTGGAGAGCCGTAGAGCAGATCACCGGTATTCGCCTTGGTATCAAGTGGGTAAACGACCTGTATCTGGGGGATAAAAAGGTATGCGGCATCCTGTGCGAACGGGCGGGGGAGGCCGTTATAGTAGGCGTAGGGCTCAATTTGCAGGAGCCAGAGGGCGGATTTCCCCCGGAGATCCATGCCGGGGCGCTGAATGTGCCTCATCCGCCAACCGTTTTTGCAAACATCATCACCGAAGAATTAATGGAGGGCTGCGAGGGGTTGCCCTACGGCACCTTTTTGCCCGATTATATCGGCAACAACATCGTCTGTCGCCGGGATTTGATGGTGCATCCGGTGGTAGGAGCGCCTTATCCCGCCTGGGGAAAGCAGATCGACCGCCGGGGGCGGCTCATCGTGGATACCCCCTATGGCGAACGGGTGCTGGACAGCGGAGAAGTTTCCATTCGATTTATAACGCAAAGGAGCGAGGAATCATGAAATACTATTTGGTAGACGCTTTTACCGACAGCCTGTTTTCCGGCAATCCCGCCGGTGTGTGTGTGCTGGAGCAGTGGCCCTCTGACGAGATGATGCAGCGCATCGCAGGGGAAAACAACCTGCCCGAGACGGCTTTTTTATGCAAGGAGGAGAATGGCTGGCGCATCCGCTGGTTCACACCTACCTTTGAGATGGATCTGTGCGGTCATGCCACGCTGGCTTCGGGCTATGTGATGATGAATTATGTGGAGCCGGGAGATGTGGCTGCGTTTGACTCCTGCAGCGGCCCGGTGCGGGTACTGCGGGCGGAAAACAACCAGTATGTGCTGGACTTCCCCTCCCGTCCGCCGGTGGAGGTGCCCATTCCCGAGGGCATCGAGGCGTGCCTTGGGGCGAAGGTGCTGGGCTGCTATCAGTCCCGGGATATGATCGTCCTGCTGGAAAGCGCTGCCGATGTGCAGCGTATCAGCCCGGATTTTAAAAAGATGAAAGAGATCATCCCCGAGTGGGGCATGGTGCCCACTGCGCCCGGTGAGGACTGCGACTTCGTCAGCCGATATTTTGATCCCCGAGATGCCAACATCGAGGATCCCGTCACCGGTTCAGCGCACTGCACACTGACACCCTTCTGGAGCAGGCGGCTGGGCAAGACCACCATGAGCGCCCGTCAGCTGTCTGCCCGGGGCGGTAAGCTGCTCTGTGTGGATCAGGGTGAGCGGGTGGCAATCGGCGGTGGCGCCGTGCTGTATCTGGAGGGCGAGTTGAAGGTTTAACGGGGCGTCCGGAGGCCGTCCCCTACGGCAAAAATGGTAACATGGCGGTAGGGGTCGGCGCCCTCGACGACCCGGAATAAGAAACGGGCGTGTTGCAAAATGCAGTCCTGTCATTGCGAACCAGTCCGCAGACTGGTGTGGCAATCCGTTTTCCTACAAGGAAGAGTGCGGATTCCCGCGCAGGTTTGATAACCGGCTTGAAATGACGGAGGGGTGGCATTTTGCAACACGCCCGTGTTTTTATGCTCACTTTGTGAAACGGATGGCAGCGCCCATGGTAACCAGCACCAGTCCGCCCACAAATTCGGTGGGGAACAGGTGGTATACCATCAAATTGCGCCAAACGTAGGTGAAAGGGGCTACGGGGAGGAAAAAGCTGCCCATATACAATACCACAAAGGTTAGTACAAACCAATGTATCCAACGGGAACGCCGGGAACGCAGCAGTCGAAGAGCCAGAACTGCCTGCATGACCGTCCAGCCCAGCGCAACAGGCCATAGAAAGCGGCAAAGAAGGATGGCATAGTTCGTAAATAAGGGGATGGTGTAACGTTCCTGCAGTTTGGGATCAAAAACAGCAAGGAGCAGGCAGGAGAGGGCAATCAACGCTGCTGTAATACCTGCACCCCACAGAAACCGTTTACGCTCCTGCGGATCAATACGGGGTGTGGTTTCGCCCCTGAGCAACAGCTCTACATCACACTCCAGCGCCTCTGCCAG
>CAZVRM010000024.1:244-1960 GCA_964629605.1 uncultured Oscillospiraceae bacterium | reverse complement strand
GCCAGATCGTCCTGGGTCATGTTTTTCGCAATGCGAACCTTGCGGATATTTTTGCTGATGTCACCCATTCACCATCACCTCTTTGTTGTGAGCATAGCAAAAAAATGGGTAAAAGTCACGCAAAGATTCTTTGCGCGGGGCTTTTTCGGCTTATTGAATGGGCATGGCGGTATAGGCCTGGTCGATCAGGGCGGTGTTGTCGGCATCCCAGCCGTTCACCCGGAAGGTGCCGTTGGGCTGCTCTTCCAGATCCACCTTAACAAAATAGGTGTAAAAGAGATCCTGATTGTAGTGGTGCATGAATTCATAAGAGATATAGGTGCCATCCTCCTGGGGCTGCACCATTTCCACCAGGTACAGATCACTGGAGCCGCCAACATCCAGCATCGCCAGCTTGCCGTCCTGCTCGAGGAAGTAATCTGCCCAGTGGGCATCATACATCTCCTGGGTCATGATGGACAGCATGGAAGCCAGGAAGTGGTCATAGTCGATGTCGGTAGAAAAGGGCTCTCCCTGTTTCCAAACCGGATTGTGAACGTCATAACCAAGGGCGTTCAGCAGATCAATGCCGCCTGCCAGATCATGTACCAGAGCGCGGTAGTTCTGAACAGCCTTCCACTCCTCGGTGACCTCCAGTTCCTGCTTGGACAACAGGGAGAAATCCTTGCCGTCTGGGGTGACCTTCACCTGCATCTGGAAGGGTTCCCGGACACCGGGCTCCTTGATGCGCATGCCCCACAGCAGGTATTCTCCATCCTGTTCACCGGGGATGGTTTCCAGAATGGTGTAGCCATCGCCCAGCTGCCACTCCATGAAATAACCTACCTCCCGGTAGCTGTTAAAGGCGGCGCGGCGGGCATCCAGATCCAGAGTGTCGGCTTCCCTTTCGGGGATCATCTTATCGGGGGTGGTATCGGGCCGGGTGTTGATCACAGGTGCCTGCGGCTCGTCTTCCTTGGGCTGCTCTACTGGAGGGATCTCCACCGGGGTATCAGGGATCTCCGGTACATCGGGCGTTTCAACCTTGTCGTCCTTTTTGCAGCCAAAGGCCAGCAACAGCGCCAGTGCCAATACAATACAAAGGATTTTTTTCATATCAGATCCCTCCGTTTTTTTGTCATTTGCTTGTTTAGACGGCAAAAAAACGAAAAAGTTCCGCAAATATCGTAAAAAAGACCCGCTCGGATGAGCGGGTCTTTGAAAAAGCAGTTGCTTACTTGCAGCACTTGCAGGCAGCCTTGGCCTTGCGCAGAGCCAGGATGCGGTTCATTTCGTTGTAGACGATCATGAAGCCCTCGTCCACGCCCATACCGGGCTTGGCCAGGATCTGATCGGGCTGGGTAGCCATAGCGCAGTTGACGCAAACCTGGCAGGAACGGTCGGTCTCGTTGCAGGTACCGCCCTGGTAAGCGCCGATGCCCTTCTCCTTGCAGTACAGAACAGCCTCGATGGTGTTGTTCACGCCGCCCAGGTCGGGAGTCTTGATCTGGACCATGTGGCCAGCCTTGTTGTCAGCGAACAGCTTGATGTCCTCCAGGGTGTTGCACCACTCATCGGCCACCAGCTCCACGTCACAGCCCCGCTTGTCCAGCTCGGCGGTGAGGCCGGCCAGGGCCTTCATCTGGGTGGGAACGTCCACGTCGCAGTCCATGGGGCCCTCGATGCGGAGCTTGAAGGGCTTGGCGATCCGGCCCAGCTTCTCGATGTAGTCGGCCA
>CAZVRM010000024.1:0-234 GCA_964629605.1 uncultured Oscillospiraceae bacterium | reverse complement strand
TGGTGTTGCCGAAGGCAGCGCCGATGGTGCCGTATACGTCGATGTGGAACACGGGCAGATAGCTTTCGTCGGAGCGGTTGGCCAGGATCCGGTCCCGGAGCCAGGCCACGTATTCTTCCAGCTTCTCGCCGTTTTTGCCCAGCTTCTCTTCCACGTTGTTGATCAGAGCGTGGGGCAGAACCTGTGCACCCTTGATGATCATCTTGTCAGAGTTGGCGTAGCGGTCGTCGCCAG
>CAZVRM010000023.1:12903-13175 GCA_964629605.1 uncultured Oscillospiraceae bacterium | reverse complement strand
TGGACATGGCAGCCTCAACGCTGGCAGCGTTCAGGTCGGGCATCTTCTGCTCGGCGATCTTGCGCAGATCTTCCTTGGACAGCTGGGCGACCTTATTCTTGTTGGGGACGCCGGAGCCGGACTTCAGGCCGCAAGCCTTCTTGATCAGAACGGCAGCGGGGGGAGTCTTGGTAACGAAAGAGAAGGAACGGTCGGCATAGACGGTGATCACAACGGGGATGATCAGGTCGCCTTCGTTCTTGGTACGCTCATTGAATTCCTTGGTGAACTGC
>CAZVRM010000023.1:0-12893 GCA_964629605.1 uncultured Oscillospiraceae bacterium | reverse complement strand
GCATGATGTTGACACCGTGCTGACCCAGAGCGGGACCAACAGGGGGAGCCGGAGTTGCTTTACCTGCGGGAATCTGCAGCTTAATCAGACCAGTTACTTTCTGTGCCACTTGGAGCACCTCCTAATAAAAATGTGGTAAAAGTGAGCTTTCGCTCTCCCACTTCATGCGGGGTTACGCAGGGGTAAATGTTTTACTTTTCCAGTGCGGCCACCTGACCGAACTTCAGCTCTGCGGGCGTGCCGCGGCCGAACATGGAAACGGTGACCTTGACGGTATGGTTGGTGAGATCGATCTCGTCCACCACACCAATGAAGCCCTCCAGCGGACCATCGATGACCTTGACGCTGTCGCCCACCTGATAAGAGAGCTTGACCTCCAGTTTTTCCATACCCAGAGAAGCCACTTCCTGTTCGGTGAGAGCCACCGGCTTGGAGCCGGGGCCGACGAAACTGGTGACGCCGCGGGTGTTGCGGACCACATACCAGCTGTCATCGTTCATGACCATCTTGATGAGGACATAGCCGGGGAACAGCTTGCGTTCCACCTCTTTCTTCTCACCGTTGTCCCGGAGCTCGGTAACGTTCTCCATGGGCACGCGGATGTCGAAGATCAGATCCTCCAGATGACGGTTTTCCACGGTCTTCTGAATGGTGGCGGCTACCTTGTTTTCGTAGCCGGAATACGTGTGAACCACGTACCATTTTGCGCTTTCAGACATCTTTAGACCTCCGGACGGGATCAGACCAGCTGAGCCAGCAGATCGCGGATACCGCCGAAGACAATATCCAGCACAGTGACAACTGCGCACAGGACGATCAGGGCGACGATGACCACGACGGTATTCTTGGTGACCGTCTTCCTGTTGGGCCAGACGACCTTCTTGGCCTCGACCTTCAGCTCATGGAACCACTTAGCCACACGCTTGAAAAAGCCGGGCTTCTGATCCTTCTTCTGAACTTTTTCGGTCTTCTTGGATGCAACTTCCTGGGAAGTGGTCAGATCCTTGTTGTTTTCAGACATAGTTCTGTACCTTCCTTTCCGTGTTCCTTACTTGGTTTCTCTGTGTAAGGTGTGCTTCCGGCAGAAAGGACAATACTTGTTCAGCTCCATACGCTCAGGAGTATTCTTCTTGTTCTTGACAGTGTTGTAGTTTCTCTGCTTGCATTCCGTACACGCCATCGTGACTTTAACGCGCATCGTTCGGCACCTCCTTCAAATTTGGCTTTGTCTCGCGGACAAAACCTGTTTGCCTCCCTGAATAGGGCATAAAAAAAGACCCTGACAGGTGTAATTAGAATATCACAACCTTTTCCCCGAGTCAAGCCCTATTTTCCGTTTTTTACGATTTTTTGAAAGTTTTTTACCTTTACAGGCTTTTTCTTTGATGGAAAAGCCGCTATAATGGGAGTATATCACAGGAGCCTTGCCCTTGCAAGGGTCAGGAGGTGGCTTATGGCTCAAATTTTGGATCAAATTACCGCACGGAAGCTGCTGCCCCCGCGGGATGACCGGCAGGCCAAGTGGCACTTTGGGAGAGCCGCTCTGGTATGCGGCAGCGCAGGTATGTCGGGTGCTGCCCTGCTTTCGGCACAGGGCGCTTTGCGCTCGGGGGTGGGTCTGGTACAGCTGTGCGGGGTGGATGAGGTCATCAACGCCGCCCGGACGGTCGTTCCCGAAGCCCTGCTGCTGGAAGTCGATCGACAGGAGGAGCGTTTCCCCGGCGCCATTCACAAGGACGCCGCATGGCGGATTCTGTCTCAGGCCGAAAAAGCACAAAGCCTGCTGTTTGGCTGCGGCGTGGGCATCACCGATCACGGGCGAAAGTTGCTGAAGGCCTTTTGCGGCGACTACAAAGGTACGCTGATTTTGGATGCCGACGGACTCAATTTGCTGTCGGAAAATGCTGCATTATTATATAAGGTATCGGGACGGTGCATTTTAACGCCTCATATTGGCGAGTTTTGCCGCCTTTCGGGACTGCCCCGGGAACAAGCGGAAGGCGACCCCGACGGTGCCGCCATAGACTTTGCCGCAAAGTATGGCTGTGTGGTGGCTCTCAAGGGCGCGCGCACGGTCATCACCGACGGAGAGCGGCTGTATGCGCTGGAAGCGCCCAACAGCGGCATGGCAAAGGGTGGCTCGGGCGATGTGCTGGCCGGTCTGACGGCGGGTCTTGCCGCCCAGATGCCCCAGAAGCCGCTGGAGGCTGCCGCTTTAGCGGTATGGCTCCACAGCCGCGCAGGACAATTTGCCCGACAGGAACAGGGATCTTACGCCATGCTGCCCCGGGATGTGCTGGACTGTCTGGGCAAGGCATTTTTGGAATTGGAAGGCTGATTTGGGTCATACTAACGCTGCGGAAGATTTCCGCAGCGTTTTTGTTTTGGAGGTTTTGCCCATGACCCTGCTCCCCTATCTGTCCGGCGGCGCTGCCGGTGTGCTCAACGGCCTGTTTGGCGCAGGCGACGGCATTTTGCTGGTGCCGCTGCTGCTGCGGGTACACAAGCTGCCTGCCCAAAAGGCCTTCGCCACTTCCCTTGCCATCATTTTACCCCTGTCGGCGGTGACGCTGGCCTTTGCGCTGGCGCGGGGACAGGTGGACTGGCGGCAGGCCTTTCCCTATCTGCTGGGCGGCGCGGCGGGCGGCTTTGCGGCGGGCAAATGGTTCAAGCGGATGCCGGTGACATGGCTGCGGCGGCTGTTCGGGGCGCTGCTGATCCTTTCGGGCATCCGGGCGGTGCTGTCATGACCGGGGCGATCCTTGCCGGCTTTGCCGCCGGAGCGCTTACCGGAGCAGGCATCGGCGGCGGCACGCTGCTGCTGGTGTATCTCACCAACTTCGGCGGTGTGGAGCAACGGCAGGCGCAGGGCATCAATCTGTTGTATTTTCTGTTGACCGCGCCCCCGGCGCTGATGGGACACTTGAAAAATGATCTGGTGGACAAACAGCTTGCCCTCCACGCCGGTGGGGCAGGGGTTGCGGCGGCGGCTGTGACCGCATGGCTGACAGCAGGACTGGACACCGATCTGCTCCGTCGGGCGTTCGGCATGTTTACCGTGTTGGTAGGACTGCGGGAAATGTTTTGCAAAAAAGAGAGATGACGGGCTTTCGCCCGTCGTTTTTCGTTGTCACGGTATCAGAATTGTGATATAATAAACAAAATATGCGGTTTTTCGCGCAAATCCGACAGAAAGAAGATGCATTCCTCTATGAATTCCCTGTTCTTGACTGCCGCAGACAGCACCACCGACTCTCTAGACACCTGGCTGAGCGCACTGGGCAAGCTGAATCTGTCCACCATTCTGGCTGCCATGGTTATTTTTATTGCTGGCTATATGCTCATCAAATGGGTCGCCAAGCTGCTGAATAAGCTGCTGGCGCGGGATGAAAAGCTGGATTCCAGCATCCGTACCAATTCGGTGAACGTGGTGCGTATCCTACTGCTGTTCCTGCTGATCCTCACCTGTGCTGATATGCTGGGTCTGCCCACCGATTCCATCATCACCCTGTTGGGCACCTTTGGTCTGGCATTTTCTCTGGCTATGCAGAGCAGCCTGTCCAATCTGGCCGGCGGTCTGTTTATTCTGAGCAGCAAGCCCTTTGAGACCGGCGATTACATCTCGGTTCCCGATGCGGAAGGCACGGTCAGCCATATCGGCTTTATCCATACCATTCTGACCACCGTGGACAACAAGCGGATCCACGTGCCCAACAGTACCATTACCGGCAGCATCGTCACCAACTACTCTCAGTGCGAGACCCGACGCATTGATCTGACCATCCCCGTTTCCTACAACTGCTCCACCGAGCAGGCCAAGCAGGTCATCGAAAGCGTGATCGCCGGCGATGGTCGGGCGCTGCAGGAGCCGATGGCTCCCTTTGTCCGGGTGTGGAATCTGGGTCCCTCCGGCGTGGAGATCATGGTGCGCGTCTGGTCCAAGGCCAGCGATTACTGGGAGCTGCGCTCCTACCTGCTGGAAAATATCAAGCTGGCGCTGGACAAGGAGGGCATCGCCATCCCCTACACCCAGATTCAGGTCAGCACGCTGGAAAAGAAGTAACACCCCACCCCTGCGAAAGGAGTTTTCATGGAATATTTTAAGATTTCCGATATGAACGAAGCCTCCCGGGATCCTGTGGAGTTTATCCGCTGGAGCCAGGAGCGCTATGATACCAAGGTAGAGGCCGCTGCCATCAAGATTCTGGAGGCCGCCGAGCAGGGCAAGCCGCTGGTGCTGCTGTCCGGCCCCTCGGGCAGCGGAAAAACCACCACCGCCAGCCGCATCACCCAGTATCTTTGCGACCACGGCCATCCCAGCCACACCCTGTCCATGGACAACTATTATTTTCGCCGCGCCGACGGCTGGATGCCCACAGACGAGGAAGGCCAGATCGACTACGAATCCCCCGAGATCATTGATATGCCCCTGCTGCGGCAGCATCTGGAGATGATGGCCGCCTGCGAGCCGGTGGAGATGCCTGTCTTTGATTTTGCCGGTCAGCGTCGGATCGACAAGACCATCCCGGTGCGCCGCAAGCCCGGTGAGATCATCGTCATGGAGGGCATCCACGCCCTCAACCCCCAGGTTCTGGGACAGGAGACCGATCTTGCCACCGGTATTTACATCAGCGTCCGCACCCGTGTGCAGGACGACAACGGCTTTGTGCTCCATCCCTCCCGCATCCGGCTGGCTCGCCGTCTGCTGCGGGACTTCCGCCACCGGGGACAGGATTATGCTGGTACCGTCCAGAAGCTGCGGTCGGTTTCCCGGGGCGAGCGGCTGTATATTGACCCCAACAAGAACAACGCCGCCATCCAGTTCGACACCTTTATCCCTTATGAGCTGGCGGTCTACCGCAACGAGATCATCCACCATCTGGGCAAGGTGGATGCCACCATGCTGGAGGATCTGGGCGTGTCCGAGCTGATGCCCTTCCTGCGGCAGATCGACCCCATTTCGGAAAAATATGTGCCCGAGCACGCTCTGATCCAGGAATTCATCGGCGACGAAGACTAAAAACATCTTACAGGAGAGAAAAGATATGGAATACGGAAAACTGTTTACCGAAGGCCGCAACCCCCGCTCCATGCATATTGACAAAATGTCCACTCTGGAGCAGCTCCAGTGCATCAACGCCGAAGACCATGTGGTGGTGGATGCCGTTCAGGCTGCCCTACCCCAGATCGCCCCTGTGGTGGATCGCATCGTTTCCGGCATGAAAGAGGGTGGCCGTCTGATTTATACCGGCTGCGGCACCTCCGGCCGTCTGGGCGTGCTGGACGCTTCTGAGTGTCCTCCTACCTATGGTGTGTCTTCCGATCTGGTCATCGGTGTGATCGCCGGCGGCGACCACGCCCTGCGAAACGCCATCGAGGGCGCTGAGGACAGCCGTGAGGCCGGCATTGAGGCCATGAAGGGGCTCAATCTGAAGCCTCAGGACGTTGTGGTAGGCCTGTCCGCTGCAGGCGGCGCAGCCTTTGTGCTGGGTACGCTGGAATATGCCAAGGAAAAGGGCTGCGCCACCGCGGGCATCACCTGCAATCCCGACACCCCCATCACAAAAGCCTGTGATATGCCCATCGTAGTACTGTCCGGCCCCGAGGTGGTCACCGGCTCCACCCGCATGAAGGCCGGCACCGCCCAGAAGCTCATTCTGAATATGCTGTCCACCTGCGCCATGATCCAGACCGGTAAGGTTCGTGAAAATCTGATGATCAATGTGCGCCCCACCAACATCAAGCTGGTCAATCGCGCCATCCGCATCATCCGCCAGCTGCATGAGTGCACCGAGGAAGAGGCCAAGGCTGCGCTGGAGCAGTCGGGCAACGACGTAGCCGCCGCGCTGGAACTTTTGGAGGGCTGAGACAGTCTATGAAATTAGTAGGTATTGACAGCGGCGGCACCAGCTGCCGTGTGGTTCTGTGTGACCAGACCGGCAAGGTGCTGCGCAAGTGCACCGTTCCCGGACATAATCCCAATGCCGACGGTTTTGATGCGCTGGAGGAAAGCTTCCGCCAGGGTCTGAGCGAGGTTTTGTCCGACTTCGGCGGCCTGTCCTGCGAACTGACAGCCATCCATGTGGGCGCTGCCGGCGGCGAAGGCGGCAACCGGCAGATTTTAGAGGATATGCTCCGCCGTCTGCTGCCGGGTGCCAAAAGCGTGTCGGTTTCCTCCGATGCCCTCATCGCCCTGTCTGCCGGACTGGGTCGAAAGGACGGCGCCGTGCTCATCGCCGGTACCGGCACAGTGGGTTTCCTCCGCATGGGCGACGCCCTGCCCCGCTTTGGCGGCTGGGGCTATCAGGTGGACAAGGGCGGCTCGGGCTGGCATCTGGGTCGTGACGGCTTCCATGCCGCCATGGCCGGTTATGATGCAGGTTTGCCCGCCACCGCACTGACCCAAATGTACGAAGACCATTTACACATGTCCATGTCGGCAGCCATCCCTGCCCTGTACCGTGGTGATGTGACGCTGGCAGCCTGTGCGCCGCTGGTGTTCGAGGCCGCCCGCAAGGGCGATGCCGTAGCTTTGCAGATCCTCCGGGACAATGCCGCCTGTCTGGCGGAGACCGTCAGCCGGATGTATCAGCATTTCAATGCGCCTCTGACAGTGGTGCTCACCGGCGGCCTGCTGCGGGAAGGCTCCCTGTATCTGGAGATGCTCCGGGCGCAGGTGGCACATCTGCCGGTCACACTGTTGATCCCCACCCAGCCCCCGCTGTTCGGCGCAGTGTGCATGGCGGCAGCCCGTGCCGGTCTGCCCGACGACCCGGCATTTTCGGAGAATTTCGTGCTGTAACAATCCCTCCGTCACGCCTTTGGCGTGCCACCTCCCTTTCCACAAGGGAGGCTTGGGCAAGTGCCATTCTCGAGGCCCCCTTGTGGAAAGGGGGCTGCTGAGCGCAGCGAAGCTGGGGGATTGCCCTTCACCTTTGCAAAAAAGGAGGTTTTATCTATGAAACGCATCCTTTCCGTTCTTTTGGCGCTGCTTTTGTGTCTTTTCCTGTTTGCCTGCGGCGCAGAAGAATCCCTGCAGGCTGACCGCAACTCTGTCATCACCTGCTATCCCGCCCCCGAAGATGAGACGCCGCCCGCGCAGGAGCCTGTGACTCCGCCGGAAGAGCCCGTCCCTGCCGATCCCCTGCCCGGGGAAAAGGTAGCGCCCGAGCCGCTGCAGATCAAGCACAGCCATCCCATGTTCACCTTTGCCGACGACAAGGAAGAACCCCTGCTGATCCTGACCGCCAGCATACCGGACTTCGGCCTGTCCCAAATCACCGACTATTATACAACCCTCTATGACGACCTGTATGCCATCTGCCAGTTGAACACCGAGGACGCCGCCCGCCAAAAGGCCGAGCTGCAGGCTCTGGGGCAGGAATTCACACCATGGACCGTCCGGATGCTGCCCGTCATCACCCACAACGACGGCGTTACCCTGTCGATGATGCGTACCGTCATCGAAAAGCTGGGTGAGCAGGAAACCCAACGCACCTATGGCGAGACCTTTGACGTGGCCTCCCAGGGTCGTCTGCTGTTGGGCGATCTGTTCCAAAAAAACACCGATTATGTCAGCCGTCTGCCGGTGACCGAGCCCGATCAGCTGAACTTTTCCCTCACCGACGGGTTTTTAATGCTGTATACCGAGACCGAAACCGTTTCGGTTCCCCTGTCCGACCTGTCCGACATTTTACTTCCCCAATACGTTACGGAGTAAGTTATGAAAAAGAATGACACTTGCATCCTCACCATCCACGGCTACACCGCCGAGGGCATGGGCGTTGGCCGCACCGACGACGGCATGGCGGTCTTTGTACCCGCCGCTGCCCGGGGCGACAAGCTGCGCGTGCTGCTGGTCAAGGTGTTGAAAAACTACGCTTTCGGTAAAATTGAAGAGATTTTAGAGCCTTCTCCCCACCGCATTGCCCCTGACTGCCCGGTGTTCGGCAAGTGCGGCGGCTGTGACTTCCGCCATTTGACCTATGAGGAGGAGCTGTGGCTCAAAGCCCGCCGCGTCCACGACGCCATGACACGCATCGGCGGCTTTGACCTGCCTGTGCCCCATGTCACCGGCTCACCGGAGGTCACAGGCTACCGCAACAAAGCCCAGTTCCCGGTGGGAATGGGCAAAACCGGCGTGGAATACGGCTTTTTCCGCAGCCGCAGTCATCAGCTCATTCCGCTGGATGGCTGCAAGCTCCAGTCGGAGGAGGCCTGCGCCTTGGCAAGTGCCGTCTGCCGCTGGGCGGACGAGTGTAAGGTCAAGCCCTATGACGAAGCTGCCCACACCGGCCTGCTGCGGCACATTTATGTGCGTCAAGGCCGCGCCGGACTGCATCTGACGGTGGTGGTGCTCCGGGACAAGCTGCCCCGGGAAGACCGACTGGTGGAGCTCTGCCGGGAGGCTGTGCCCGCACTGTGTGGCGTGGTGGTAAATGTGAACCCCGACCGGGGCAACCGTGTGCTGGGTCTGCCCTGCCGCACCCTTTGGGGCGACGGACGGCTGGAGGACGATCTGATGGGCAACACCTTCCGCCTGTCTCCCCTGTCCTTCTATCAGGTGAACCACGGCCAGACCGAGAATCTGTACGCCTGCGCCGCCCAGTGGGCGGCTCCCAATAAAGACACCGAGGCGCTGGATCTGTACTGCGGCGTGGGTACCATCACCCTGACGCTGGCAGGCCACTGCAAGAGCGTGGTGGGCGTGGAGATCGTGCCTGCCGCCATCGAGGACGCCAAGGAAAATGCCGCACGGAACGGCATTGAAAATGTCCGTTTTCTGTGCGCCGACGCCGGCACCGCCGCCGCAAAAATGGCCGCCGAGGGCTTCCGTCCTCAGGTCATCGTGGTGGATCCGCCCCGAAAGGGTCTGGACGAGGCCGCCGTCAAGGCGCTGTGTGACATGGCGCCCGACCGCATCGTGTATGTTTCCTGTGACTGCGCCAGTCTGGCGCGGGATGCCAAAATGCTCTTTGCGCAGGGCGGCTACCGCCCCACCAAGGTGCAGGCCTTTGATATGTTCCCCCGAACGGCTAATATTGAAACCGTCGCTTTACTGGAAAAAGTGGAGGACTGACCATGATCCATGAGAGTGAACTGAATTTCATGACACCCGACGAGGCGCGGGCGTTTTTTGCCGGCGATCGCTATGCTACCGAGGTGACCGGCATTACCATCGAAGACTGCGGCACCCATTACGCAAAATGCAGTCTGGTTTTGCGTCCCGACCACCGCAACGCGGTGGGGCAGGTCATGGGCGGTGTGCTGTTTACGCTGGCTGACTTTACCTTTGCGGTGGCGGCCAACAACGGCGGTGTGATGACGGTGACGGCGGTGAGCCAGATCACCTTTCTCTCCGCCGCCCGGGGCGAGAAGCTCTTTGCCGAGACCACCCTCATTAAGGACGGCAAGCGCAGCTGCCACTATCTGATCGAGATCACCGACGATCAGGATACACTGGTGGCCACCGTCAGTTCCACCGGAATGCATTTGAATAAATAACACCCATTGGGAGGTCATTTTATGCCCAAAGTCAAGCTGACCGTCACCGAGAGCCGCTGCCGCTGCAATTATTGCAAGGCAGGCGACACCTTTATCGTGGAGGAGCTCTGCCCACCCATCTGCCACGAGCTGTGGAATGTGGCCTATCCCTATGTATTTGCCCTGCTGAACGGTGCCGATCTGGATCACGGCGAGACCCGCGCCCGTGTGTTTGATGCCCGCTGCCCCGACGGCGGTCGGGTGGTACTGCACGGAGAAGTGGTGGAATAATCTTTACATTTCCCGGAAAAGCTGTTATACTGTTTTTGTTATGAATAGATGCGTTCCTGCCGCCTTTGGCGGCGTACGGAATCGGGTGAGAAGCCCGGCGAGTCGGTCACTGTGATACTGCCATGAGCAGTTAAGTCAGATACGTGTTGGAATGCTGTACCTGTTTCGGCCGGAACTTGAAACAGACCCTTCGTCTGGAGGCTTCGGCCACCGGACGATTTTCTTTTTGGGAGGGTGTTTATGAGACATTTCCATAGATTTTTTGCGATTTTGCTATGTGCCGCCATGGTGTTTACCGCCCTGCCGGCCGCTGCCGGACAATCTGACTGGGATCAGACGGCCCAGTTCCTCCATGGACAGGCCAAAACACCCTCGGCAGGCAACACCTACGGCGACTGGGCGGTGTTCGTGCTGGCTCGTTCGGGCGTGGTGGTGCCCAACAGCTACTATTCCGCCTGGCTGACCATGGCCGAGCGGGCGCTGGATGCAGGCAACGGCAAGCTGTCCGGCCCCACCACCGGCAATCTGCGCCTTGCTATGACCCTGCTGGCGCTGGATCAGGATCTGACAAATGTGGGCGGTCACGACCTGCTGGCGCTGGCAAAGGATACCGATTATGTTTGCCGCACTACCGTCATGGGGGCGGTGTTCGGCATTTTGCTGCTGGAAAACTGCGGTGGCGACGACGCCACAGAGGCCGTTTACCTCCAGCATCTGCTGGACAAACAGCTGGAAGACGGCGGCTGGGCGCTGTCGGGCACGGTGGCTGACCCTGACGCCACCGCCATGACCCTGCAGGCGCTGTCCTATTTCCGGGACAAGGCAGAGGTGCAGACCGCCATCGACGCAGGTCTTGCCCGACTGTCCTCCCTGCAGCTGGAAAACGGCGGCTTCACCGCCTGGGGCGTGTCCTCTGCCGAGAGCATCGCCCAGACCATCATCGCCCTGAATATGCTGGGCATCGACCTGAACGATGCCCGCTTTGTGAAAAACAACGGTCTTCTGGATGCGCTGCTGACCTTCCGGCTGGAGGACGGCTCCTTCCGCCATGTGATGAACATGGGTTACGACGTAATGGCCACCCAGCAGGCCATGCTGGCGCTGGATTCCATGCGCCGCACCGAGGAGGGCCTGCCCGGAGTGTATGACCTGTCCGACCGTAAGACGGTTGACCGCAGTGTTGTGGGTCTGCCCGGCAAGGACAGCCGCATTTCCGTCCCCGGCAAGACGGTCAATATCCCCACCTTCCCCGACATCAACGGTCTGGACGAGGCCGAGGCCATTTTGGCGCTGGCGCACCGGGGCATCCTCAACGGCATGGGCGATGGCACCTTTGCCCCCGACGGTCTGCTGACCCGGGCGCAGTTCTGTGCCATGGCTCAGCGGGCGCTGGGTCTGCCCCCCTATGTTGTTTCCGCGCAAGTGTTCTCTGATGTACCTTTTGGCAAATGGTATCGGGATGCCGTTATGTCTGCCTATGGTTTTGGGGCGGTCAACGGCATGGGCGACGGCACCTTTGCCCCCGAAAAGACCATCACCCGGCAGGAGGCAGCCGTTTTGGTGTCCCGTCTGGCAGAGAAGTGCGGTCTGGCGGTGGATTATGACGACACCGCCGCCCGCAATGTGCTGTCCCAGTTCGGGGATTACCGCAGTGCGGCCGCTTGGGCAACCGAGGGTCTGGCCTTCTGCTACGCCTATGATATTCTGGATGACAGCGTGATGGACATTCAGCCTGCCCAGGCCGTCACCCGCGCCGAGGCTGCCCGGATGTTCTATGCCATGCTGGACGCCGCCCTTTTGCTGGAGAATTGATATGAAAGACAGCTTTTCTTCCTATCACCCTCTGGTAAACTTCCTTTTTTTTGCCGAGGTGCTGGGATTTTCCATGTTTTTGCTGCATCCGCTCTGTTTGGGGATCTCCCTTTTGTGCGCGGTGGGCTATGACATTTATCTGAACGGGCGCAAGGCGGTGGGCTTTTGCCTCAAGGGCATTTTGCCCATGATGATTATCACCGCTCTGCTGAACCCCTTGTTCAGCCACGAGGGGCGTACCATCCTCACCTATCTTCCCTCGGGCAATCCGCTGACGCTGGAATCCATTCTTTACGGTCTGGCGGCGGCAGGGATGCTGGCATCTGTGGTGCTGTGGTTTGCCTGCTTCAACGCCGTCATCACCTCCGACAAGTTCGTGTACCTCTTCGGGCGGATCATCCCGGCGCTGTCGCTGGTGCTTTCCATGGCGCTGCGGTTTGTTCCCCGGTTCACAGCGCAACTAAAAGTGGTCACCCGGGCGCAGAAATGCATCGGCAAAGACCCCTCCCAGGGCAGCCTGTTCCACCGCATCCGGTGCGCCGGCTCCATTTTGTCGGTGATGCTCACCTGGGCGCTGGAAAACGGCATCGACACCGCCGACAGCATGAAAAGCCGGGGTTACGGCCTGCCGGGGCGGTCGGCTTTTTCCATCTACCGCTTTGACAAACGGGACAGACAGGCGTTGGTCTGCCTGCTGGCGCTGGGCGCTGCTGTACTGTTGGGTGCGGCCTTTGACGGTCTGACCTGGCGGTATTTCCCCACGGTAAAATGGAGCACCACGCCCCTGTCCTTTGGCGTTCTGGCGGCCTATACCGCCCTGTGCGCCCTGCCCTTGATTCTGAATTGGAAGGAGGATCGCAAATGGAATGCTTTACGCTCAAAAATTTGAGCTTTTCTTATCCCGAACAGCAAAATAAGACCATCGACGGACTGGATCTGACCATTCACGCCGGTGAATTTGTCACCCTTTGCGGCCCTTCCGGCTGCGGCAAAACCACCCTTTTGCGGCAGCTCAAGCCTGCCCTTGCGCCCCACGGCCTGCTGGAGGGCGAAATTTTCTTTGAAAACACGCCCCTGCGGCAGCTGTCCCTCCGGGATCAGAGCGCCCGCATCGGCTTTGTGCTGCAGAACCCCGACAACCAGATCGTCACCGACAAGGTGTGGCACGAGCTGGCCTTCGGTCTGGAAAGTCTGGGCTGCGACACTCCCACCATCCGCCGACGTGTTGCCGAAATGGCCAGCTTTTTCGGCATTGAAAACTGGTTTTACAAGGATGTTTCCCAGCTGTCGGGCGGTCAGAAGCAGCT
>CAZVRM010000022.1:0-13266 GCA_964629605.1 uncultured Oscillospiraceae bacterium | reverse complement strand
TGTTCCGTGACATCAACATGCAGCGCACCATCGTTGACCAGTACTTCTCTCGTGTTATCAATGGTTATGCCGGCGTTATCATCAATACCGGTGAGGACAACTATCTGACCACCGACGACGCTATCACCAGCGCTCACACCGTTCTGGCTTCTCAGTTCCTGAACGAGGCTTTCGCTTTACGCGCCGGTATGCGTGAGGAGCAGATGGGTCTGGGCCATGCCTTCGAGATGGATCCCTCTGTTGAGAACACCTTCCTGTATGAGCTGGCTCAGGCTCAGATGGCTCGTGAGATCTTCCCCAAGGCTCCTCTGAAGTACATGCCTCCCACGAAGTTCATGACCGGTAACATCTTCCGCGGCCACATCCAGGATGCTCTGTTCAATATGATCGCTATCCTGACCGGCCAGAAGCTGCAGCTGCTGGGTATGATGACCGAAGCTATCCACACCCCCTTCATGTCTGACCGTGCTCTGTCCATTGAGAACGCTCAGTACATCTTCCGTACCATGAAGGATCTGGGCGGCGAGCTGATCTACAAGGACGGCGGCATCATCCAGACTCGTGCTAACGAAGTACTGACCAAGGCTACCGACCTGCTGGCTGAGATCGAGCAGCTGGGTCTGTTCACCACCATCGAAAAGGGTATCTTTGCTGACGTTAAGCGTCCCAAGGATGGCGGTAAGGGTCTGAACGGCGTCGTCGTTAAGGACAACGTCTACTTCAACCCCTTCATTGAACTGATGAAAGGCAAGGTGGCAGCAGAATGAGTTCCGGACTGTACAATACCCATAAGGCTGATTTCGACACTACCCTGGACCTGACTAAGCTGAAGCCTTACGGCGATACCATGAATGATGGTAAGGTCCAGACAAGCTTCACCCTGCCCGTCAAGGATGACGCCAAGGGCGAAGAGGCTGCCCGCCAGATCGCCAAGAAGATGGGTCTGGAAGAGCCCAACGTGGCTTTCCACCAGGCTCTGGACAAGGAGTTCACCTTCTACGTGGTCTACGGCAGCTGCGTCCACTCCATTAATTACGAGGACATCCACGTTATGACCGTTGAGTCCGACGTTATGACCATGGAGGAGACCAACGAATATATCCAGAAGAACATCGGCCGCAAGGTCGTCATGGTGGGCGCTTCCACCGGTACCGATGCTCATACCGTCGGTATCGACGCCATCATGAACCGTAAGGGCTTCGCCGGTCACTACGGCGTCGAGCGTTACGAGATGATCGAGGCTTACAACCTGGGCAGCCAGGTTCCCAACGAGGAGTTCATCCAGAAGGCTCTGGAGCTGAAGGCTGACGTGCTGCTGGTCTCTCAGACCGTCACACAGAAGGATGTTCACATCCAGAACCTGACCGAGCTCATCGAGCTGCTGGAGGCCGAAGGCCTGCGCGACAAGTTCGTCGTGGTCTGCGGCGGTCCCCGTGTCACTCATGAACTGGCTAAGGAGCTGGGCTATGATGCCGGCTTCGGCGCTGGTACCTATGGTGATGATGTCGCCAGCTTTGCCGTCGCTGAGATGGTTAAGCGCGGCATGAAATAAATAGAAAATCTTCAAGGAGGTTTTTATAATGAAGAATAAGTTCATTTCCGCCAAGGAAGCTGCCGCTATGATCAAAGACGGCGACTTCGTTATGGTTGGTGGCTTCCTGGGTCACGGCACCCCCGATTCTATCATCAATGCTATCGCTGACAGCGATGTCAAGGATCTGACCATCGCCGTCAATGACACCGGTTTCCCCGCTGCCGATCCCGAGAACGGCGTTAAGGGTGAGAAGCACGGTTTCCGTGGTGTTTCTGAGCTGATCGCTCGCCGTAAGGTCAAGACTCTGTATGCCAGCCACATCGGTACCAACCCCGAGACTGGCAAGCAGATGATCGAGGGCACTCTGGATGTCCGTCTGACTCCTCAGGGCACTCTGGCTGAGCGTATTCGTTCTGCCGGCTTCGGTCTGGGCGGCGTTCTGACTCCCACTGGCGTCGGTACCGATGTTGCCGAAGGCAAGCAGGTCATCAACGTCGATGGCAAAGATTATCTGCTGGAAACCGCTCTGAAGGGCGATGTCTGCGTTGTCAAGGGTTCTATCGTTGACAAGCTGGGCAACGTTTACTACAAGGGCACCACCAAGAACTTCTGCCCCCTGATGGCTGCTGCCTGCAAGACCGTCATTGTTGAGGCTGAGAAGCTGGTCGAGCCCGGTGAGATCGAGCCCGAAGATGTCATGACTCCCTTTGTCCTGGTGGACTATATCGTCGTAGGAGGTAACAACTAATGGAAGACGCAAAGATTGTCATTTCGAAGCGTGCTGCTCGCTTCCTGCACGATGGTGACGTTGTCAACCTGGGTATCGGTATGCCCGAGATGGTTGCCAACTATCTGCCTGAGGATGTTCATGTCATCTTCCAGTCCGAGAACGGCATTATGGGCATGAGCTCTGCCGCTACTGCTGAGAACGAGGATACCAACCGTTCCAACGCCGGCGGTAAGTACGTTACCGTTATCCCTGGTGCTTCTTTCTTCGATTCTGCCGTTTCTTTCGGTCTGATCCGCGGTGGTCACGTGGATGCTACCATTCTGGGCGCTCTGCAGGTGGATGAGGAAGGCTCTCTGGCTTCTCACATGATCCCCGGCAAGATGGTTCCCGGTATGGGCGGCGCTATGGACCTGGTTGCTGGTGCTGAGAACGTTATCGTTATCACCACTCACACCGATAAGAAGGGCGCTCCCAAGATCATCGAAAAGTGCACTCTGCCTCTGACCGCTTACAAGCGTGTTAAGTGGATCATCACCGAGCTGGCTGTTATCGAGTCTACTGCTGATGGTCTGGTTCTGCGTGAGGTCAACGCTGAGAGCTCTGTTGAGGATGTCGTTTCCAAGACTGGCGCTAAGCTGATCATCCCCGAGAACGTTGCTACTTTCTAAGTAAACAACAAATTAAGCACCGATGCGTTTGCATCGGTGCTTTTTTACATGAAAAACGCCCTTTGGCTTTTGCCAAAGGGCGTAATGCTATAAACCTTTACAACGACTTAATCATCAGCCTTTTCGGGCTCAGCAGAGGGGGTAACCTCCAGTTTGATCTGCGTAACACGCATATCGTCCAGAGCTTCAACTGTGACATTGAGATTCTGCCAAGTGAAGGAATCTCCAACGTCCGGGAAGCGCTCCAGAACCTCGGTGACCCAGCCACCAACAGTTGCACTATCGAAGGTGTCTTCAAACTGATCCAGATCCAGCTCCCACAGCAGGTCGTCAAAGGCCATGCTGCCGCTGATGCGGAAATGAGTCTCATCCAGCTGCTGGAATTCGTTTTCGATGGGATCGCTTTCATCCCACATATCGCCAACGATTTCTTCCAGAATATCCTCCAATGTGACAACACCGCATGTGCCGCCATAGTCGTCCAGAACGACAGCCATCTGCAGATTACGTTCACGCAGCGCCTTCAGTGCCACCGGCAAGCGTGTGCTTCGATGCAGGAAAAAGGCGGGGGTAATCAGGTCACGGATAGCAATATCAGGATTAGAAACAAGAACACGATAAGCGTGGTTCAGATAAATAATACCAATGATGGAGTCAACATCCTCATCATAAACCGGGAGACGGGAAAATGCACTGTCTTCCATGCTTTTCAGAATCTCTTCGCGACTGGAGGACAAGTCAATGGTTAAAAGATCCACGCGGGGTGTCAAAATCTCCTCAATAGTGGTTTCACCGAAACCGATAGCAGACTGCAGAAGCTCGCTTCGCTCCTCGTCGATAACACCTTCATCTTCAACTGTCTCGATGATGGTCATCAATTCATCTGGGGTGATGGGTTCGGGTTCGGGATCGCCACCCCACAAAAGAGAAATTTTATCGATGACCCAAGTAATGATATGTACAAGAGGCTTGGTAATAAGCATCAAAAACCGCAGAGGGCTGGCTGCCAGCAGAACAAACCCATTGCAATGATCCTTTGCGAGGATTTTAGGCATAATTTCGCCAAAAATCAAGATTAAGACGGTCATAACACCTGTGGCATAAACTGCGCCGGCATCACCAACCAAATCCATAGCAATCACAGTCGCAAGGGAGGAGGAGGCAATGTTGACCAGGTTGTTTCCAATCAAAATCGTGCAAAGAGCCTTGTCATAGAAATTACAGATATGCAACGCCACAGAAGATGCCTTACTACCGTTTTCAGCAGCATTTTTTAGGCGAAGAGTATTTGCAGATGCAAATGCAATTTCCGAACCGGAGAAGAATGCGGAAAAGCAAATGCAAATTATAATACCAATATAAGGAAGGATATTAGCCACGCTGCTTCACCGTCCCTTCAGAATCTTCTTCATCCTGAATCTCGCCAACCAGCTCCTCCAGAATATCTTCAACCGTCAAAACGCCCAGTGTTTTGTGCTGCTGATCACGGACGATCGCCAGCTGAACACGGTGATTACTCATCTGCGTTAAAACCTCATCAATCGGGGTATCCGGCTGCACAAAAGCGGGAGGATTCATCATGGCACGGAGACGGGTCTTGTTGCCATGTCGAAGATAAGTACGTAAATATTCACGGATATGGATCACACCGACAATGTTATCAATGGAACCGCGATAGATTGGGATTCGAGAATGTGTATGGCTTTGCGCGAATGCAGCAATATCTTTGGCTGAGGTCATGATTTCCAGCGCTTCCATTCGATCAACCGGCTGCATCGCCTGACGAGCAGTGATATGGTCAAAGGCCATTGCAGAGGTCAGAAGGCGGTCTTCATTTTCCTGATGAAGGGCAGGGGAGGCCTGAGCTGTTTCCATCATGGTTTCCAGTTCTGCTTCGGTGTAGGAAGGACATGGTTTAGAGCCAAATAGTTTGGCGCACAATGTACTGATGCTGCCGAAAAACCAAGCAATTGGTTTTAGGATGCGCATTAAAAATCTTAAAGATCCAGCAAAAAAGAGGACCATCATATCAGCATGACTGCGACAGAAACTTTTGGGCAGCATCTCACTGATAAAGAAGACAACCAGCGTGATGACAATCGTTGTTGGGCCAACAGAAGAAGGTCCCCAAAGATGGGTTGCAAGCAAGGTAGCCAAAGAAGAACAAGCAATGTGCATGATGTTGTTGCCAATCAACAGGGTAGTCAAAGCGTTGTCAAAGTGCTCGGATATGAATAATGCGGTTTTCGAACGACTGTCACCGGCTTCTGCCTGTGTTTTCAATCGGATCTTGTTGCAGGAAGCGAAAGCAATTTCTGCACCAGCAAAGTAGCCGCCGCCAATAATCAATGCCACGAGCAGGACATATAACAACCAACTGTTACTGTCCATTTGGAAATACCATCTCCTTTATAATTTCATACAAAATTCATTTTAACATATTTTGCAAGTAAATACAACATAAAACCTTATTATAACAAACAGAAAACAAAGATGTTGACAAATCAACATTGACATGATAGAATGTAGATGTTGATTCATCAACATTATGCAGGGGGGATAACCGTGATTAGCCGATTTGAGCAGTTTTCATTTACCATTTCCAATATCTATCGTTGCATTCAGAAAATTGAGAGAGAAGAAATGGAGCGCTATGGTCTGAAAGGTGTTTACGCCCAGTACCTTGTAGCATTGGCACGGTTTCCGCAAGGACTTACCGCTGCAAAACTTTGCGAGATTTGCGATTTGGACAAAGCTGCGGTTTCTCGTGCCGTTGGGGAAATGGTACAGAGAGGCTTGCTGGAACGGGATAACGCCAACATATCGGGCTATCGGGCAAAACTTTGCTTGACAGACCTTGGCCGGCAAGCTGCCGACTATGTAAGTCGTCGAGCACAACAGGCTGTAGAAGTTGCCGGTTGTGATTTAAACGATGCTGACAGAAAAGTTCTGTATGCGGCATTGGAATCCATTTCTGTAAGATTGCAGACAATTAGCAGGGAAGGGATCCCTAATAAAGAATCAAAGGAGTAAACCAATGAGTGTTCGTATTGTAGTCGATTCTACAGCAGATGTATCTGCTGTAGTTCGTGCGAAAATGTCCGTTGTACCCTTGACTGTTCATTTTGGTGAACAGGAGTACATTGATGGTGTCACCATTAACCATAAACAGTTCTATGAAATGCTGGTCGAGACTGACGTGCTGCCGACCACCAGTCAACCTTCTCCGGAGGCCTTTGCCGAGGTGTTTCGTCAGGCGCAGGAAGTGGGTGAGCAGGTTGTCGTATTGACGGTATCCTCAAAACTTTCGGGTACTTGCCAGAGTGCGATGATTGCGGCAGCGGATTATCCCGGTTCTGTCTGGGTCGTAGATACAAAGTCCGTCGCTATCGGCTCCGGCATTTTGGCAGAGCTGGCAGTTCGCCTGAAAGAAGAAGGCCTGTCTGCGCCGGAGATTGCTGCAAGGCTGGAAGCTGAGCGGGAAAATGTTCGCGTGATCGCCCTTTTGGATACTCTGGAATACTTGAAAAAAGGTGGACGAATCTCCAAGACTGTTGCATTTGCCGGAGGCCTGCTTTCTATTAAGCCGGTGATCACCATCCAGGATGGCGAGATCGCTATTTTGGGTAAGGCACGCGGCTCTAAGCAAGGAAACAATCTGCTGGTTACCGAGATTCAGAAGTCTGGCGGTGTGGATTTCACAAAACCGCTGATGCTTGGCTATACCGGCCTTTCCGACGCACTGCTGGAAAAGTATGTTTTGGATAGCGGCGCGCTGTGGGATGGGCACGGAGATTGTATGCAGAGCACGCCTATCGGCAGCGTTATCGGTACACATGCAGGGCCTGGTGCAATTGCAGTTGCCTTTTTTAAGCAATAAGCAGTTTCTTTACAAACGCTCGTAATATTCTCTCCTTTCAGCGAGCAATATAAAAATCCCCCGGGAATCTTCCCGGGGGATTTGTTATGCTGTTATGTAATTATTTTGCTGTTTGAAATGGCTTACAGCAGGCCCCAAACCAGGAAGCCGGCGCAGCCAACCAGACCGGTGAACAGCAGGACGATGACCAGATAACCCATGATATCGCGGGCGGACAGCTTGGCGATACCCAGAGCGGGCAGAGCCCAGAACGGCTGAATCATGTTGGTCCACTGGTCGCCCCAAGCAACGGCCATAGCGGTCATACCATCGGGCAGGCCGATAGCACGGCCGGCAGGCATCATGATGGGACCCTGGACGGCCCACTGGCCGCCGCCGGAGGGAACGAAGAAGTTAACAACACCGGCAGCCAGGAAGGACAGCATGGGGAAGGTCACATTGTTGGAGATGTTGACGAAGAAGTTGGAAATGACGGAAGCCAGAGAAACGCCATCAGCATTGGTGGCGACCATGATGCCCATGATACCGGCATAGAAGGGGAACTGCAGCAGAACGCCGGCAGCGCCGCCAGCGGCATCAGCGATAGCGTCAACATACTTGCGCAGATTGCCGTGCAGAGTGATACCCAAAGTCATGAACAGGAAGTTGACGATGTTCAGGCCCAGAGTAAAGCCGTTCTGGACGAAGTACAGAACGATGTAAGCCCAGCAGGCAATGACCAGAATGGCCCACAGGATCTTGGAGTGCTCCATCTTGTCAGCGGGAGTCTCCACCTTGTAGGTGCGCTCGTCATCGTCGGTCAGCAGAGAAGGATCGACACAGATGGCGTGCTCCTTATCGGGATGCATAGCGTAGTTAACAAAGGGCATCACGAACAGGATGATCAGAACCATGGCCAGGTTGACGGGATGGAAGACGGTCTCGGTGATGGGAGCCTGATAGGTCACATCGCCGAAGGTCTTACCGGCGACCAAGTCCAGAGGGATGGAGCCGGAGAAGCCGGCGTGCCAGATAACGAAGCCGGAATAAGCGGAGGCGATCAGCAGGGGATAGTCGACATCACGGACGCGCTTTGCGATCTCCTTGGCCAGCAGAGCACCGGCGACCAGACCGAAGCCCCAGTTCACCCAGCAGCAGATGGTGGAGACGAAAGTGGTGATGATGATGGCCTGCTTCTTGTTGTGAGCCAGGTTGGCGATGGCACCCAGAGCCTTCTTACAGGGCTTAGCAGAAGCCATGGCAGATCCGAAGACCAGAACCAGAGCCATCTGCATGGAGAAGGACAGCAGACCCCAGAAACCGGAGCTGTTACCCCAGGCGCCCAGCACATCGATGGGACCCATGCCGGTAGCCAGCATCGCGCCCAGGAAGACGACGATGGTCAGGATCACGGCGAACAGGAAGGCATCAGGCAGCCAACGGTTGACTACGCGAACGCAGCCGTTTGTGAACTTTTTGAACATAGTACACACTCCTTTTTAAATTTTTAATAAATTAACCTTTGAAATAAAAATTCCGATGTTAATTTATTAACAAATACATTATATTCCTATTCAGAAAAATACGCAACAACGAAAACTGTCGAAAAAAGGAACAATGTGCAATGCGAAAAGTGTGCAAATTGCACAAATGCAAAAAATATTTTTTCAGAAGTAGAAATGCTGAGAAAATATTTTATTAAAACCTATAAAAACCGAAAGCAAAAATAAAAGTTTTCTAAACGATTCGTAACAAAATTGTAAAGCAACTATGCAGAAGGGAAGTCTTTTGCGTCATTTTCACAATAGTAGTTGTGTAAATCGCCGGGGGAGAAAACGCCTCGATCCGTGATGATTCCGGTGACCAACCGGGCGGGCGTAATATCAAATGCCGGATACAGGCCCTTTACACCTGGCGCTGTTACACGAATCCCTTGATGTTCCAGAACAGCGTTGCCATCGCGATATTCGATTTGTACTGCTTGTGCATTTGCTTTATTGCGATCGGGTGAACCGGTGACATAATACGGAACACCAAAATGATTGGCGCATAGTGCAATTTGGAAGGTGCCAACTTTGTTAACGATGGTTCCGTCCATGCAAATTGCATCCGCAGCGGAGGTAAACAAATCAACCTTTCCCTGAGACAAGATCATACCGGGCATATTATCGGTAATGACCGTAACAGGACAGCCTTGATCAGCGGCGACACTTGCAGTAAGACGAGCACCCTGTAAAAACGGCCGTGTTTCCGGACAAATCAACTGAATATGCTTCCCCTGTGCAGCGGCCTCGCGGAGCATCAGCCCAACAACCGTTTCAGCAAAGCATTGCGTCATAATGGTCGCATTTTTTGGTGCAAGCCTTGCAAGTTCCACGGCACATTTGTTAATATTCCGATAACGGGTTTCCATCATATTGACCGCATATGCATGAAGCGCCACTACAAGATTTTCACCGGATTCCAAAGCGTTTTTGGCGTGCTGCAGCGCTGCTCCGGTAATTGCCTCCATACGTGTGGCAGTGGTGGGCCGTGCATGAGAAAGGGTATCGGCAGCCTGATGTAAAAAAGCAAGAGGATCACGATGATGGCGGCATTCATAGGCGGCCAATGTCATACCGTGAGCGGCGGCGTAATAAGGCCCGGCACTTTGGGTCACCATATCTGCGATGGCTTTCGCTACTTCGCCATGCGTCTTGCAGGTAACAAACCGTGTTTCAAGTGGGTAAACCCGTCGATCCAAAATACGAACCTGACCATCTTCAAACCAAGCGACATTTTCAAATTTCAGCAGAAAAGCAAGGTCGTGATCGGCTCGCAGCGCCCTGTTCATTGGTATCGCCTCCCGTTTCAGAATATACAATTATTATAAAAGCTTTCTCGACAGATTTCCATTCTTTTTTAAAGAAGAACTTAACAAATTCTGAATTTTACCGAAGTTTATGAAAAGGGACTTACATTTCGGTATAAGACGTGTTACCATATCTATACATTTTAAAGACAGGAGGAAAGCGGTGTGAAAAAAGGTCTGATCGTTTTGTTTGCATTGCTGCTCCTGTGCACTACCGGCTGCTCATTATTTGTATCGAGAAATGATACGGAGCTGCCCTTGCAGGCAGGTCTGCTTACCGATGGAAGTTCGGTGGAAGATGGTGGCATTAATCAGCTTGTCTGGACGTGTTTGCAGCAAATGAAGAACGAAATTCCCGGCTTCGACATTCAGTATAAGGTGCCGGGGCAGGATGGCGGCTATTCAGAATGTGCAGCCGTTCTGGCAGAACAGGGCTGTACGCTGATTTTCTGCACAGATAAAACCATGGCGGAAACCATTGCAAAAATTGCTGGGGAAAACCCCGAGTGCACCTTTCTGGTTCTGGATTGCGAAGACTTAAAGCAGCCCAACACGGTGTCTGTGAACTTTGCGATGAACCAAGCGGTCTATTTGGCAGGATATACTGCTGCAAAGACGTCTGTTAGTGAGCGTTTGGGCTGTGTGCATGGCCGAATGACAGAAGAAACCGAGCAGTTGATTGTCGGCTTTATTGCCGGTGCCAGAGCCGCCAACAGTGACATTAAAATTTTGCGCCGTAATATTTTAACACAGCGGGATGATGGTCGTCTTGCGGCGGAGGAAATGGTAGCAAATGGCGTGGATGTAATTTTTCATGCCGATGGAAGTGCCGATTCTGCCGTGCTCCGTGTTTGCGAAGAAAACGGGATTTGGGCTGTGGGTGCAAATGGGGAACAGGGGCAGGAAAATACTGCGTGTATGCTTGCATTTGCTGAAAAACAAGTGGAAGCGGCCTTGCGGCAACTGATAAACCAAGTTGCTGCCGGGGAGATCAAGGCAGGAAGCCGGACGTTTGATTTTTCTAACAGCGGTGTTGAATTGGTCATCAGCGAGGACGCAGTTTCTGAAAAAACGCTTGCTTCGGTAAAAAGTGTACGTGAAAAGCTTTCGGCAGGAGAGGTTTCTGTTCCCACAACATTTGAACAACTTTTTGAAAAATACCCCGATCTGGCAGAAAACCAATAAAGCAGGTGATTGTTTATGACGGATAAAGACTTGATTTTGCAAGCCATAGAGGCTCGAAAAAATGCCTACACTCCCTATTCTCATTTTCAGGTAGGAGCAGCTTTGCTGGCAGAGGATGGGACGGTCTACCAAGGCTGCAATGTGGAAAATGCGGCCTATACCCCGACAAATTGTGCTGAGCGGACAGCTTTTTTCAAGGCAGTCAGCGAAGGGAAACGCCGCTTTTCCGCCATTGCCATCGTTGCCGCTCCCGAGGGAAAGCCTTTGCAGAAAACAGCCCCTTGCGGTGTTTGTCGGCAGGTGATGATGGAGTTTTGTGACCCGGATACTTTTCGGATTCTCATTGCTGTTTCACCCGAGGAATATATGGTATACACCCTGCGCCAGTTGATGCCTGAAGGCTTTGGCCCGGATAACCTATAATATTGAAGGAATGCCACACCTTCTGTCATTCCGAGCAAAAATGCCGCCAAATGGCGGCATTTTTGCGTGGAAATCCGTATATTCCAGCATAGGAAAACGGATTGCCACGGCCTATTTCACAGGCCTCGCAATGACAGAGCACATTTTGCAACGCGCCATTTTTGTTAAAAATCTTGACAAATAATTAATGTTTTCGGTATAATATATTAATGCTAGAGAGTAGTTTGCACATTTTGATGTGTGACACAGTTCGTGATGTCATGTGTAGACAACGGGCAGGTTCTGCATAACGAGACTTTTGCCGCGACAACTGCGGGAAAGTCTTTTTTGTTTTGGAAAGGGGAAAGAACAATGCAAACGATCGCACTGATTCTGTTCATCATTACCTATGTACTGATGATCGCTCTGTCTGACAAACGGCCTTATGTGGCTCTGATCTCTGCAATTCTTTACGTTGCACTGGGAATCATGCCCGTAAGTCAGATTGTCAAAGAAATCGACTGGAACGTGTTGATGATGCTGGCCGGTACCATGGGTACCGTGTTCCTGTTCATCGAATCCAAGATGCCTAACCGTCTGGCAGATCTTCTGCTGAAAAAGACGCCCAACGTTATGTGGGTAGCCGTTGCAATGTCTCTGTTTGCCGGTATCGTTTCGGCTTTTGTGGATAATGTTGCCACTGTGCTGATGATTGCACCTGTTGGCCTGGCGATCTGTAAGAAGCTCAATATGTCGCCCATTGCCATGCTGATCTGCATCTCTGTATCCTCCAATCTGCAGGGGGCTGCAACTCTGGTTGGCGATACCACTTCCATCATGTTGGGTGGTTATGCCGACATGAACTTCCTGGAGTTCATCTGGATGGAAGGCCGTCCCGGTATCTTCTGGGCTGTGGAACTGGGCGCAGTTTGTACGATTCCCGTCATTATGTTCCTCTTCCGCAAGAACCGTCAGCCCGTGAAGGTCAAGGAACTGACCGCTGTGGAGGATTATTTTCCCAGCTTTTTGCTGATCGCAACCGTGGTACTGCTGATCATCGCTTCGTTTATTCCCAACACTCCTGCCATGATCAACGGTATGATCTGCATGATGCTGTTTATCATCGGCTTGATTCGTGCTTCTGTGAAGTACAAGGGTCAGGGCATGGTAAAGGCCGCACTCAAAGAAGTGGATTATAAGACCCTGCTGCTGCTGGGAAGCCTGTTTGTGGTCATCGGTTCGCTGGAGGCCGCAGGCGTTATCGATCAGATCGCGCAGCTGTTCGTTAAGATCGGCGGCGATAATTTGTTCGTCATGTATACTCTGATTGTCTGGGGTTCGGTTGTCATGAGTGCCTTCATCGATAACATTCCCTATGTTGCCACTATGCTGCCTGTTGTCACCGGTATTGCATCCATGATGGGCTGCAATCCTATGGTGCTGTATTTTGGTTTGCTGACAGGCTCCACTCTGGGTGGCAACCTGACGCCGATCGGTGCGTCTGCCAACATTGCAACCATCGGTATCCTGCAGAAGGAAGGTCATAAGGTCAAGACCGCTGACTTCCTGAAGATCGGTGTGCCCTTCACGCTGACAGCCGTCATCGTGGGCTACCTGTTCATCTGGTTTGTCTGGGCCGGTGTCTGATCTTAAAACGCTATATAAAACAGAAGCCCCCTGCCGCGGCAGGGGGCTTTCCTTATAGCGTAATAGCTTATTCTTGGTTTTCTTCTTCGGAAGACTCGAGCGCTTCCTCGGCAGATTCGGGAAAGACTTCCCGAACCGGGGGATAAAACATTCCATAGCAAAGCAGCTGGCCGTATGCAAGCAGCATCACTATGGCAGCGATGGAAAAATCGGGGATAGACAGCAGCGTTGCAGGCATCAGCAGGAGCGCAGCCAATTCCTGAACAATAAAGCAAACGCCGATGCTGCAGCAAATGCTGCGGAAAAGGGGGCGGCTCTTTTCAAAACGGCCGGCAACAGAAGCGTAAATGCCCAACAGCACCACAAGCATTACAGCAACTTCATAACCAA
>CAZVRM010000021.1:0-13435 GCA_964629605.1 uncultured Oscillospiraceae bacterium | reverse complement strand
TCATGTACGCACTGGACAAGTTTGGCATCCACGAAACCGACCGGGCGGCGCTGTATCGTTTCATTGGCCCTCCCCTGCTGGATTCTTTTATGCAATTCTACGGTATGCCTCAAGAACAGGCCGAGCAGGCCGTGGCGGCCTATCGGGAATATTTCAGTGTAAAAGGCCTGTTTGAGAATCGGGTATACGAGGGCATCCCGGCTCTTTTGCAGGGTCTTCGGGAGCAGGGCAAAACGGTGGTTCTGGCCACCTCTAAGCCGGAGGTGTTCGCCCTGCGGATCTTGGAAAGGTTTGACCTGGCCCGCTATTTTCATTTCATTGGTGCTGCCTCGCTGGACAGCACCCGCAGCCAAAAGGCTGACGTGATCCGTCACGCACTGCATCTTTGTGGTGATCCCCCACCCGAAACTGTGGTGATGATCGGTGACCGCTGGCATGATATTCACGGCGCTCAGGAAAGTGGTCTCCAGTCAATCGGCGTACTCTATGGCTATGGCCACCGTCCCGAACTGGAGCAGGCCGGTGCGGATGTCATCGTGGAATCGGTGGCGCAGCTGGCAGAAATCCTATTGCGATAATGATATGGAACTTTTCCCCGCCGTTTCGGTCTAAATTACCAAACTGAAACGGAGGATTTTTATGGCAAATTGGATCACACATATTCTCTTGGCTGAAAATCTTTTAGCAAAAGGTTTGCCACTGGACAAGCGGGGCTTCTGCATTGGAAGCATCGCACCGGACTGCAACGTAGAAAACGCCGATTGGTCTGATTTTATACCACCTCGAGAAGTCACCCATTGGATGACGGGATCCAGCAAACAGACCGCGGACTACGAGGCCTTTTACCGCGAGTACATCTCTGGGCACAGCTTCCAAAGCTTTGAGGAAAGTTCCTTTCTCTGGGGGTATTATTGTCATCTGGTCACCGACGTGCTTTATCAGCAATTTGTTCGTGATCCAGAACGTGTTTCATCCTGTTATCGACGGTTGATGAAAAACAGTTCGTTTTCCGCTCAACTTTCTGGGTTTCCAGAAACGTTCGATACTTTGAAAACACTTTTTGGTAAAAAGAGAGTTTTTCGAGATATTACCATCTTAGAAAATAATATCGTCTTTGACAATCCAGACTGCGCTTATCACCAAGTTCTTCGAAAAACAAGCTTTTTCCCCGACTATCTCCCCTTTCTACCCTCAGGAGCCATTATAAGGAAAATTCCACACATGACCTACGCTATTGAAAAACGAATACCAGAAGATGATTTGTATTTCTTTACACGGGAGGAGTACCGGAAGTTTCTACTCAACACCACAGCTAAACTGCGTGAGCTTCTTAAAAAGAAAGGTGTTTGAGCTTTAAAATAGCCGATGGTCATTTGACCATCGGCTATTTTATTATTTGATGGGGAAATCGAAGTAAACATCGGGATGGGGTTCGGGTGTAACCGAGAAATGCCACCACTCGCACTCATAGGGCTCAAAGCCGCAGGCCAGCATAGCGTCCCGCAGGATGTAGCGGTTTTTGCGCTGCTCGGGTGTTACCTGGTCACTGTCGGGCCAGCTGCGGGGATCCATAAAGTCGAAAATCGAACCCATATCCAGTTCCTGATGGGTCTTCATATCCACCAGCGTCAGATCCACGGCCTTGCCGCGGGTATGGCCGGAACGGCGGGCAATGTAGCCATCGTCAAACATCTTCAGCTTTTCTACATTGGGATAGTGAACAGGCTTGCGGCGCTGATCGGCGGTGTCTTCGCCCCAACGGCAGAAGTCATCCACAGCGCGCTGCGGACGATAGGCATCAAAGAACTTCATCACATAGCCCTGCTTGCGCAGAATTTCAGCTGCCTTGACACAGCCTTCAGCTGCTTCCTTGGTCATGACCACCAGAGGCTGCTCGTACCCGTCGGCAGGGCGACCCATGAAATTGTCGGTACCGGCATATTTGGCGTCAATGATACAATCCTCAATCAGTTCATCGATGTAAACGAAACCCTCGGGCAATTCTCTGGCCTTGGGGACACATACAGTGCTCTGATTCATTTGATTCATCCTTTCTTTTTGGAATCTTATGATTTTATTATAAACCAATCTGTATAAATGTCAAAGAGCTTTTATAAATTGTTAAGGAACATTTACATTTTTTTGCAGTCATAAGATCAAGGGTTGTGCCTGACGACCTTCCAGTGCGGCCTCCATGGTCTGTTCGCACAAGCCGAAGCGAGCCGCCATGGAGCGGGGCTTTTTCTCATGATCATCCTGGCTGAAGGGCACAAAATGGAGATTTCTCCGATTGAGCAGGCCGCCGATATTGACGGCAGAGGTACCCAGCGCATCGTTTGTAGACAGTGCCAGCACCACCGGCCGGTCATTGCGCACCTGCGCTTTGATGGCCATCAGCACCGCCGTGTCAGTGATACCATGATGGAGCTTTGCCAGTGTATTTCCGGTACAGGGTGCCACCAGAAGTACATCAAACAGCCGCATGGGGCCTACCTGCTCGGCCTCGGCAATGGTGGTCATGGGCGGACGGCCGGTAATGCGCTGCAGCTCCCGTCGAAAGTCCTCCGCCCGGTAAAAACGGGTATCCGTGGTGGCCGCCGCCGGAGAAAGGATGGTCGTCACCTCGTTGTCCCGTGCCAGCCGCTCGATCACGGGAAGCGCCTGCGAAAAACTGCAGAAAGATCCTGTAATACCCACACCGATTCTTTTACCTTGCATAATATGCCTCCTCACAGTATTGATAAATTGCGCGTTGAATTGCCACTGCGCCCGAAACAGGCGTCAGTTGCCCGGGCAGTGCCAGTGCGTGTACTGCTTTCAGTTCCATTTCCCGTGCGGCCTTCCAGTCTACGCCGCCGGGACGGGAGGCCAGATCCACAATCAATATCCCCGGCCGAAGCTGCTCCAGCACGGGTGCGGTCAGCAGAAGCTGTGGCGCGGTATTGAAGATAACATCGTATTCTCCTGCCAGCTGCAAAAGATCCCTGGACAGTACGGGGCGATAGCCCTCCCCTTTCAGGATCCACAGTTGCTCTTCTCTTCGGACGGCTACGCTCACCGACGCTGCGCCAAGACTTTTGAGCATGGCCGCCAACGGTTTTCCGATGCCGCCATAGCCGATCACAAGCACATCACTGCCCCGCAAGGTACGCAAACGGTGCCGCATAGCCACCTGAAGCGCCCCTTCTGCGGTAATCGCTCCATTTTCTTCCACAAAGCTGGGAAGATTCCCATATTCGATCAGGGAAAATCCATGCTTCAGCGCGGCTTCGCGCAAAGCATCCGTTGCCTTGGCGGTTACCAGAAAAGCACCCGGCGGCAGGAGATTCTCCTTCCCCCATTTTTCCGGTTCGGGCAGCAACTGCGCTCTGTGGCCATCGGCGATCAATAAATCGCACAGCAGGTTTTGCCGCCTATCGCCACGCATTACGGCAAAATCCATCGTTTTTTTCAAGCTTTCATCACCTCTTTCGCCACAGTCTATGTAAGGTTTTTGGGAACGGTGCAAAAAAGGCTATGCAAACGGTAAAAAATGTGATAAACTAAAATGAATTCATATATGTAGATTTACAAACTTCTATTTCTTATATTTCACTTTATTTTCACGATACTAAGTAGAACAAGACACTTTGTTTTGAGGAAGGTCTTTGCATGAATGATTTGATTTTTAATGAAATCCTGCGCTCCGGTAAGCCGCTCCATTTGATCGGCATCGGCGGCGTTTCCATGCGCGCTCTGGCAAAAATGCTGAAAAACATGGGCGCAACCGTCCGCGGCAGCGACCGGGACAGCTCAATTTACACCCTTCAGTTGGATGAACAGGGTATTCCTGTTGCCATCGGTCATCGACCCGATAATGTGCGCGATGCGGGTCTGATCATCCGTACCGCCGCCATTCACGATGATAACCCCGAAATTGCCGCTGCCCGCGCTGCGAATATTCCGGTCATCTCCCGCGCCGAAGCCTGGGGCTTTATTATGTCCCATTACTCCAAAGTGGTCTGTGTTTCCGGTACCCATGGCAAAACCTCTACCACTGCCATGATCGCCACATTCGCCCAGTCTGCCCAGCTGGATCCTACAGTCATGGTGGGTGGTGACCTGCCTTCCATTGGCGGTACACTGCGCATTGGCGAAGGTGATTTGTTCGTTGCAGAAGCCTGCGAGTACCAGAACTCCTTCCTGTCCTTCCGCCCCACGGTATCGGTGATCCTGAACATCGACCGTGACCATCTGGACTTTTTCAAGGACACCGACGATATTATCGCTTCTTTCCGCAGCTTCGCTCAGCTGACTCCCGAAAATGGTGTTGTGATCATCAACGGTGATGACGACAACTGTCTTCGTGCAGTAGAGGGACTCGATCGAAAGGTTCTGACGTTCGGTTTCTCTGAAAACTGCAGCGTCCGCGCCATCAATATGGAATTGCAGGATGGTCTCTTCTGCTGTGATGTTGTGCACGACCAGAACCTCTATTGTCGGATGAAGCTTCGTGTTCCCGGTCAACATAATCTGTTAAACGCACTGGCTTCTGCTGCGGTAGCCATCCATCTTGGTGTACCTTCTGACGAGTTTTCCAAGGGAATCGGCCAATATAATGGCGTGGGTCGCCGCTTTGAGTTTAAAAAGAACTGGCGGGATGCCAAAGTTTATGATGACTATTCCCACCATCCCACTGAGATCACCGCAGCACTCAAGGCGGCACTGGATCTGAAGCCCAATCGGGTGATCTGTGTTTTCCAGCCTCATACCTATTCCCGTACAGTTTCTTTGCTGGATGAGTTTGCAGGTGCGCTGGCCTATGCAGACAACATTATCCTGTGCCCCATTTTTGCCGCCCGCGAGACCAATACCTATGGCGTTTCTTCCCAGGATCTGGCTGACCGGATCCCCGGCGCTGTGGTTGCAAACGACCTGCGCCATGCGGCTCAACTGTTGGATGATCTGGTTCAGCCCGGTGATCTGATCTTCACCATGGGTGCCGGTGATGTCAACCGTATCGTACAGTATTTGAAATAAAATTATGTCCAGTTTATTATCGACAACTTTAAATACCCGTTGGCTGCGTGAAGGCTGCAGTCGCTATATCCGCAGCGATGTGCCCGATAAGCTGACCGACGATGAAATTGCATGGCTGCTGGAGCACAATGTGCGCACCATCGTGGATCTTCGTGCACCTGCCGAAGCCGCAAAACGCCCTTGCCGTCTGGCACAGCATCCCGCTTTTCAGTACCATTCCATGCCAGTGAGCACCGGCGACATTACGCCGCTCTGTCCGGAGGACGTTCCCCGTTCCTACATGGCCATGGCTGACGAGCAGATGGAGCGCATTATCCGGCTGGTAGAAACTGCCCCCACCAACGTGATGTATTTCTGCAATGCAGGAAAAGATCGCACCGGCGTGCTGTCGGCTTTGTTGTTGCGCCGTATGGGTGCTTCCCGTCAGGAAATCGTAGAGAACTTTCTGATCACTGCGGACAATTTAAAGGAAATGTTGGCAGAGTTCGTGGCAAAGCGGCCCGAATTGAGCCTGAGTGTGGTTACTCCCCGCGCCTGGTATATGGAAACCTTTCTGGATCGATTTGAAGCCCGGGAAAATGCCCGTTAAAGGGTATTGAGGTTGCAAATCCGAAGCGAACGTCTCTTCGTTTCAATCAAATATAGAGTAAGGGCAGCGACCATGAAAGTCGCTGCCCTCGTTTTATATCGTTATTGCTTTATAGAAGATTAGTGCATACAGCGTTTGATTTTGTCCAGGACACCCTTTTCCAACCGAGACACCTGCGCCTGGCTGATCCCGACCTCACCGGAAACCTCTACCTGTGTCTTTCCGTCGTAAAATCGAAGGGCAAGAATTCGTTTTTCCCGCGGAGAAAGCGCTTCCATCGCCTGTTTCATGGCGATTTGTTCCAACCAACTGTCGTCAGTACTCCGCTCATCCCGCACCTGATCCATAACACAGATGGAATCTCCACCCTCCTGAAACACCGGCTCATACAGTGAAACCGGATCAGAGATGGCGTCCAGTGCAAAAATAACTTCCTCCCGCGGGAGTCCGATCTCCTTTGCAATCTCTTCCATCGTAGGCTCGCGTTGCTTTTGTGCGGTCAGTTTTTCCTTGGCGGTCAGTGCCCGATAGGCATTGTCCCGGGTACTGCGGCTGATTTTCACCCGGCTTCCATCCCGGAGATACCGCCGAATCTCCCCCACGATCATGGGGACACCATAGGTACTGAAGCGAATTTCCTCCCGGGAGGTGTCAAAATTTTCGATGGCCTTCAAAAGACCGATCACGCCCACTTGAAATAAATCATCCATAGGCTCACCCCGGTTGGCAAATCGCTGCACCACCGACAGCACCAACCGCAGATTTCCCATCACCGCCGCATCCTTTGCCCTCTGATCACCAGCCTGTGTGCGCCGGATCAGCTCCATGGTTTCTTCATTTTTCAAAACCTTCAGCTTGGATGTATTGATCCCACAGATCTCCACCTTGGTCTGCATGAAAATGCCTCGCTTTCCCTTGTTTGATTTCAGTATTGCCAAGGGAAAATTTATTCATGCAGAAATGAGCCGTCCTTCGTTCGTCAAATGCTGACGGAAATCGGATCAAAGGGCACGGAGCATCTCTTTTTTCATTCGCTGAATGATGCGTTTCTCCAGACGAGAGATGTAGGATTGCGAAATTCCAAGCTTGTCAGCCACTTCTTTCTGGGTCATTTCCTGCTGTCCTGCCAGCCCGAACCGCATGGAAATGATGGTTTGTTCCCGCATGGGCAGCTGTCGCAGCACGTTGCCCAGAATCTCTCGCTCTACGTCATCCTCTACCGGCCGCATGACACAATCCGGCTCGGTGCCCAGCACGTCGGAAAGAAGCAGTTCATTTCCGTCCCAATCGGTATTCAGTGGTTCATCAATGGACACCTCGGTGCGCTGGTTAACGCTTTTTCGCAGATACATCAGAATCTCGTTTTCAATGCATCGGGAGGCATAGGTGGCAAGCTTGGTATTCTTGTCCACCCGGTAGGTGTTCACTGCTTTGATTAGTCCGATGGTGCCTATGGAGATTAAATCCTCCAGTCCGATCCCCGTATTATCAAACTTTCTTGCGATGTATACCACCAGTCTCAGATTGTGCTCGATCAGGATCTGTCGAACAGGGATTTGGGTGCCGTCATAATTCTGCAAAATCCGCTGCTCCTCGTCGGGCGCCAGTGGCGGTGGCAACGTGTCCGCTCCATTTATATAGTATACATCGCCACTGTAAAGTATTTTTACTTTGCAGATGATTTTCCGAATAATATTTAAATACAAGCCCTGCATTTTACACTCCTATCACCGCATGGCAATCGCCGCCAATTTCCATTTGTCCTGCAGACAATCCAATCACATATTCCAAGGTTGGCTTTCCGTCCAGAAGCAGTTCGTCCGGTCGAAACACCAGCATCATCCCATCCTGTATCGCCGTATGCACAGGCAGAAGCCAGAATGCAGTCTTACAGCAACGCCGCAGCTGCTCCAACGCTCTCTCGTCCGGTTCCTTGGAGAGATTCCGCAATAAAATACTTCCTGGTCCGGAAAACAGATCTGCGGCCGTTTCTGCCTGCAGAACCAAAACCCGTTTACCGCTAACCGGATCCCGCAATAAATTTCCGCTATCTTTCAACGCACGAAAAGAAACGGTTTTTCCGGATTTTTCCGCTGTAATTTCTATGTAGCTTCTGGTGATCTCTCCGCGTCCTTTCCCAAAAACCAGACTGGAAAGTGCAAAAATCATTGTAAAGCTTATAACCATTACAGGTATTGAAATATTCATATAGATTACACCGTTTTGCTGCTGTGCATTACCGTTTTGCACGGCTATGCCAAACACCGCACCTGCAGAAAGTAGAGTCAGTACTAAAAACAAACCACAAAGTCGAAGCCAGCGGTACCTTGTTTGCTTTCCGAACGCTGCCCACACGGTCAAGCTGCAGGTGATCCCTTGGAACATCAGAGCGCTCCATTTGGATAACGGCAGAAAAAATAGAACAACCGCCAGTCCACCTCCTACTGTTGCTCCCAGAATCAGTCGACTGATTTTGGGATATACGCCGCCGACAGCAGCTGTTAATCGGAGCAAAAAGTAATCCACCGCAAAGTTCAACAAAAACAGGGTGTCCACATAGACCACACGCATAGCATCCCCCCTGCTTCACCTTACCACAGCCCCCTTGCAAAGGCTGTCTGAATAAGGTTGGTATTGTCCATTTCTTTTGCAGAACAGACCATAGCATTTGTTCTCCCAGAACAGTGGCGTCGCAATGGACAAAAACTGCGCCCCACTGCATTGTGTCCCCGGCTCCAGCGAAAACAGCAGATATTGCACATCCATCCACTGTGCCGAAAGCAGCCCCGTTCCGGTATCAGAAAAGGCGGACAGCGCGATTGGCAGCCCCGGCAGGTGCTGTTCTCCCGGAAGTGTCCGATCAATAAAGGCACAAAGAGGCATTTCCTTTTCGGAAAGCTTCTTCTTTATTGAAAATTCTTGCCCTTCCGGAAGCATAACGCCCAACGGGATCAAAGCGCTTTCGGTCTGCAGCAGCACCCGATAGATCATCCCCAACTCACAGGGGCATTTTGCTTCCACGAGAAGCCCGCTTTCCGTTACTTTCCAGGATACCTTGCCGTACTCCCGATCTCCATAATACAGGCTGCAGGTCTCCATACGCTCCCTCCATTCCGATAGAACACTGTATGCAGATAAAAGAAAAAACAGTACACGCAAACCGTGTACTGTTTCTGAAAAATTTGTTTTACTGAATTGTATAACCGCCGGAGATCAGCAGCGTGCAGCCCTGTGCGGTAAACAGGGCATTTCCCTGTCCATCGGCAGCATAAAGATGGTTTGCCGTGAGCGTACCGCCGTCTGCAAGGCCTTCGCCATTGCTCAGATCCACCAGGCTGCCGCTGCAGCTGGCCTGTCCTGCACGCAAAATCACCTGTACGCCAGTTTCACAGACCACGCGATAACCGGCAGGTACCTCCACAACCGCCCAGGGTGCATTGGAAGATGCTTGGATGTCCATCTGCTCGGCAATGACCTGAGCGATTTCTTCCACCAGAGCATCATCCACATCACCGGAAGCAAAGGAGCGAAGCTTTTTGTCGATGTATTTCTCTACCGACTTGGTCTGATCGCCCAGTTCGTCCTCAAAATCCTCCAGCGCATCCTTTACCATATCATCCACGTCTTCTTTGGCTTTTGGCAGCAGAACCTGCTCTATGTAGCTCAGAGTGACCAGCGGGTCACTCTGACTGCCGTATTCCGCAGCAATGGCGCCGAGGCCGGTAATCATCAGGGCTGCCACCATAATACTGGTCAGCCAAATCGTCCATTTTCTGTTTTTCAACCTTATCCCTCCATCGTGGTGTCCCGCTCGGAACGCAGTCCGAGACTGATCGCGATCGCGCCATCCACACGCTGCATGGCTTTTTCATCCAGACAGCCCATTCGTTCTCTCAATCTTCGTTTGTCCAGCGTCCGCACCTGCTCCAGCAGCACCACCGAGTTTTTTGTCAGTCCGTATGTCCTGGCTTCAATTTCAATATGCGTCGGCAGGCGTGCTTTATTTTGCTGGGAAGTGATGGCCGCAGCGATGACTGTAGGGCTGTATCGGTTACCCACATCGTTCTGCACGATGAGCACCGGCCGCATACCGCCCTGTTCGCTGCCCACCACGGGGCTGAGATCGGCATAATAGATCTCGCCGCGCCTGACAATACTTTGCTGGTTATCCAAGGTAATCACGCTCCGCAGGAATCGAGTCGGACAAGTCCGCAACCATATCATTCCACGCAGGAACCGTTTTTAATCACAAGGATCTCGTTCCACTCCGTGAAATGCGCGGCGTGTCACGCTCCATTCTATGATGGATGACAACCTTTTGTACCAGCTTATTTTATAAGTATATCACAGACCCAACACTGTTGCAAGGCTTAAAGCCATTGGAGCGTTTCCATTTTCAGGGACAGGATCAAGCTGCCGTCCAGATAACATTCCGCACTTTGAAGATCCAGCGTTTCTTCATCCAGCACCAGAAGCTTCAGCAATTCGGTTCCATCGGCTGCCGTGCTGCGATATTCCAGCGTCACGCACCCCTGTTCCTTGCCGGAAAACTCCGGCGCATCCTGCAAATTGCACAGCAGCTCATACAGCATATCCATGGGTGCATACCCGGGAATCTCCGGCTGCAAGGCATCCAAAGAAAGCTCTTCATACTGCAGCTGCGCTTGATTGCCGTGTATCTTTGCGGTGATTCCCGCTACCGATTCCGGCTGTAAAATGGTTACAGAAGACACATCCTCCTGTCTGGTGCAAGTCAACCGGTATTCGGTATAGAACCCCGAATGTGTGGTCACCGTATATTCGGCGCAGAACGAGCGTCCCTGATAATGCTCCGCGATCTGCTCCGGAGTTACATTGGTCTGCTTGCAGCCGCACAGGCTCAGCAGCAACAGGGCTATTGCAAAGGATTTCCATAATTTCACACATATCATCTCCTCAGAAAATGATATGTGTCCCCTATTTTTCCTATTCCTCCAAAGCAGAACAGGTTGCCATTGCCAGCTCCTTGGTATGGGAGATGGACACAGCCAGCTGCAGGTGACCATATTGTTCCAGTGCGCTTCCGGTCAGCTGCACCTGCGGTGCTCCATTAGCATCCCAAATGAGCCCCAATTCCTTGGGCAAAAGGCCAAAGAGCCCCCGTCCAAGCGCCTTGGAAATGGCTTCCTTCGCACAGTAAATGCCGGCAGCGGTCTGAGCAGGATGTCCGCTTTGCGCGATATGACTGCGTTCTTCGTCGGTATATACCCGACTGCAAAAATGCTCCTTTTCCAGCAGAGCGTTAAAACGCTCTACCGCTTCCAAATCACATCCTGTGAAAATTCTCAAATCTGCACCGCCTTTGCCGCAGCTTTTCCGGCGCGAATACCGCTGCACCAGGCCCAATGGAGGTTAAATCCGCCGCAGTCACCGGTCACATCCAGAATCTCACCTGCCAGATACAAGCCGGCTGTGCATTTGGACTCCATGGTTCTCGTGTCCACCTCCTGCAGCGGGATTCCGCCACCGGTAACCTGTGCATTATCCCACCCCTGTGTTCCGGTAACAACGAAACGCCATGCCTTTAAGGTTTCGGTCAGCCGATGCAGCTCGCTGTTTGACAGCTCAGATACCGGTTTGGACAGCGGCTGCAGCCCTGCACTTTTCAGTACGGCATAGGCCAACCGCTTGTGAACCGTACCCAGTAAAAAAGTCTCCAGCGTTTCTCGTTTTGCCATCTTCTGGCGAGCCTTCAGTTCCCGAAACAGGGCTTCTTCCTCCCATTCCGGGAACAAATCCACCAGCGCCGAGCATTTTTCTCCCTTGCGCAACCGGGAAAGACGCCCAGAAAGCTGCATAGCCGGGATGCCGGAAAGCCCATACTCGGTAAATTGTAGTTCACCGGCCTCTTGCCCCAACACATGATCGTTTGCCAGCAGGGTCAGTTCGCCCGCTGCGCGGATTCCCTTCAACCCACCAAGCCCGTTCATATCGCATTTCAGTGCCACCAATGCAGGCACCAAAGGCGTGCAGCTGTGTCCCAAAACCTTTGCCAGCGGGTATCCGCTTCCATCGGATCCAAGCTTGGGTGCCGCCTTTCCGCCGCAGGTCAGAATTACCCGGTCGGCGATCAGACTGCTGCCATCTGCGGTTTTTACGGTAAATTTGCCTCTGTTTTGGCTGATTGCAGTAACGGTACTGCCACAACACACCTGAATATTTGCTTGCTCAAGCGCCCGCAGCAGCACATCCAGCACCATACTGGCCTGCTTGCAATAAGGATACACTCTGCCCTCGTCTTCTTCTTGACATAAAAGCCCCATGGAGCGGAAAAAGTCCAGTACAACCTGCGGTTCCATCCCCTGCAGCATGGCCTTCAGCATCCCTCTGTCACTGCTGTGAAAATGTGGCATACCGGCCTGCATATTGGTCAGATTACACCGACCGTTACCGGTGGCAAGAATCTTTTTTCCCACCCGATCCAGACGCTCCAACAGGAGCACCTCTGCTTCTGGAGCATGGTGTTTGGCTGTCAGAGCAGCCGCCATTCCAGCCGCACCGCCGCCGATGATTAAGATTCGTTTCATCCTCCGCAGACTCCTTTTTGAAAGAATTTATGATGGTCTGATTATATCGTGATTCCATGCCGCTGTCAACGAAGGCATCTCTTTTGAAAATTACCTACGATGACAATTTTTCTCTTGCTTTTTGCTAACCGGTATGCTATTATAATATAGCGTTCGCAGCCATGGCGGAATTGGCATACGCGCTAGCTTGAGGTGCTAGTTCTGGTAACGGAGTGGGGGTTCAAGTCCCCCTGGCTGCACCAAATTAAACAGTACCCTTTTAGGGTGCTGTTTTTATTTTTTCTTACAAAAAACAGTACCCAGACGGGTACTGTTTTCGTTTTATAAGAAAGCTTAGCCAATAATATCCGACAGGTTGCTCTGGATTTTTTCTGCCACGTCAGGATTGTTCATGGAGTACACGTGAACATTTTTGATACCGTTGGCGTACAGATCGATGATCTGGTCGGTGGCATAGGCGATGCCGGCCTGCTTCATGGCCTCGGGATCGGAGCCGAACTTGTCCACCAGACTCTTGAAGCGCTGGGGGATGGAGGACCCAGACATCTTAATGGCACGGGCCACCTGATTTGCATTGGTGATGGGCATGATGCCCGGCACCACCGGCACCGTGATACCAGCCTCCCGGATCTTGTACAGGAAGTTGTAGAGCAGATTATTGTCAAAGAACATCTGGGTCGTGAGGAAATCACAGCCCGCATCCACCTTTTCCTTCAGGTGGAGAATGTCCTCCTTCTGGTTGGCGCTTTCCGGATGTACCTCGGGATAGCAGGCGCCGGCGATGCAGAGATCCGCACCGCTTTCCTTCAGTTCCCGGATGAGATCCACTGCGTAGCGGTAGGCCCAGGTGCTGCGGTCGCTGGCCTCCAGGGCCGGGGTCAGGTCGCCCCGCATGGCCAGGACATTCTGGATGCCGGCCGCCTTCAGCTCCGCAATGCGGGCCCGCACCGTCTCCGGTGTAGAGGATACGCAGGTCAGGTGCGCCAGGGTGGGCACACCATAGCTCTCCTTGATTTCCCGCGCCGTGGCGATGGTATAGTTGCCGATACCGCCGCCGGCGCCCTAGGTCACGCTCATATAGGCAGGCTGCAGCTTGGCGATCTCCTCCACCGCCGCGTGGACCTTGTCATAGGTAGTCTCCGTTCTTGGGGGAAATACCTCGAAGGAAATGGAAGGCGTATCCTTTCGGAGCAGTTCGATCAGTTTCATAGCAGCTCAACCTCCTGTAGCCCTGTTGCAATTTGCCACATTATACTGCAAA
>CAZVRM010000020.1:0-13516 GCA_964629605.1 uncultured Oscillospiraceae bacterium | reverse complement strand
CCAATCGGCGCATCGTGGATATTATCTCCGATGTGAATCTGGCGTACTCCGAACACGCAAGAAAGTATCTCCATGAGTGCGGCCTGCCCAAGGAGCGCACCTATGTGACCGGCTCGCCTATGGCGGAGGTGCTGCGGGCAAACCTTGAAAAGATTGAAAACAGCGATATTCACACCCGTTTGGGGCTGGAAAAAGGAAAATACATCCTGCTTTCGGCACATCGGGAGGAAAATATCGACACCGAAAAGAATTTTAACTCTCTCTTTACCGCCATCAATGCCATGGCAGAGCAGTATGATATACCCATTTTGTATTCCTGCCACCCCCGCAGCAAGAAGCGGTTGGAGGAAAGCGGATTCCGGCTGGACAAGCGTGTGATTCGCCATGAGCCGCTGGGCTTCCATGACTACAACTGTCTGCAGATGAACGCCTTTGCGGTGGTTTCCGACAGCGGAACGCTGCCGGAGGAAAGCAGCTTCTTTACCAGCATCGGTAAGCCCTTCCCGGCGGTGTGCATCCGCACCAGTACCGAGCGGCCGGAGGCGCTGGACAAGGCCTGCTTTATTCTGGCTGGCATCAGCGAAAAGTCCCTGCTGCAGGCCGTTGAAACCGCAGTTGCCATGAATGAAAATGGCGATGACGGCATCCCTGTGCCCGACTATGTGGAAGAAAATGTATCCACGAAGGTGGTAAAGCTCATTCAGTCCTATACCGGTGTCGTCAATAAGATGGTGTGGCGAAAGGAATAGGGAATTGCCGAGCCAATAACAGGGAAGCCTCACAAAACTCCGCTTGTAAAGGAGATTATTTATGAAGAAACGAACTTTGAGCCTGTTGTTGGCTCTTTGTATGGTTCTGCAACTGTGCAGCAGCATGGCCTTTGCCACTGAGCTGGAGAGTGATGTCACATTCCCCATCAGCGGCAAGTGCGGCATGAGCCTGACATGGACGCTGGATGCCGACGGTACGATGACCATTTCGGGCAGCGGCGCCATGTTTGAGTACAGCTTTGACGAAGACAACGAGGAGATCCCATACAGAGAAACGCCATGGCTGGAGCTTTCCGAAGACATCCGTAAGATCGTCATCGAAGAAGGCGTCACCTCCATCGGCAGCTATGCTTTTTCCTACCTCGGCAATCTGAACAAGGTCACCATTCCTTCCACCGTTACAGCGATCGGCGAGTGTGCCTTTGGCGAGTGCTATCGGATCAGTGAGATCACCTTCAAGGGCGATGCCCCTGCCATCCACGAATATGCCTTTAACTATGCCGGTTATTACGACGGCACCACCGCCTATTACCCCGAAGGTAATGCCACATGGACCGAAGCAGTCATGCAGCAGTACGGCGGCACGCTGACATGGCTTGCGCTGCCGATGGACGACATCGAAGACGGGGGAGAGGATAACCCCGGCGGAGACATCGGCACAGAAGGGGAGGGCGGCACCGCCGAGCCTGAGCAGCCCGAAGGCATCACATGGTCGATCTCTGACGACGGCACGATCCTGACCATCGACGGCATCGGTCCCATGCCCGACTATGAATATATCGAGATCGATTACTGGGGCCAGTACACCACACCGTGGTACGCATATGCTTCCAACATCACCGAGGTCATCATCGGTGACGGCATCACCCGCATCGGTGCCAATGCCTTTGGCGAGATGTGGTCGCTGGAGAAGATCACCATCGGCGCATCGGTGGCCGAGCTGGCCGAGGGTGTTTTCCAGTCCTGCTATGCTTTGGGCGAACTCGCCCTTTCGGCAGACAATAGGCACTTCTGCCTGCAGGATGGCGTCCTGTTCAATGCCGAGCAGACCGAGCTGATCTTTTATCCCAGCAGTCTGAAAACGGCAACCTATGCCGTCCCCACGACGGTAGAGAAGATCTTCCCCTATGCCTTCTACTGCGCAAGCTACAATCTGACCACCGTTGGATTCCCCATCGGTCTGACCGAGATCGGCGATCATGCCTTCTACTATAAATCGCTGACCTCCATCACCCTGCCTGACACGGTCACCACCATCGGCGATTTTGCCTTCTACGGCAACAGCGCGAGCAGCCTGACCATCCCCGACAGCGTTACATCGATCGGCGAGTATGCCTTTGGCAATATCTTTGGCCTGACCGATGTATATATTGGCAGCGGTCTGCAAGAAATGGGCGAATGTGCCTTCAGCGACTGCAGCGATCTGGCTACCATTATGGTCGATGCCGGCAACAGCGCCTTCTGCGCCGAGGAGAACATCCTCTTTACCAAGAATAAGGATAAGCTGCTGCTCTATCCGAAGACCAAAACCGAACCATCTTATACCGTTCCCGATACCGTCCGCACCATTGCGGCGCGGGCGTTCTACAGCAATTCCGGTCTGACCGAGGTTATCCTGCCCGACGGACTGGAGACGATCGGGGAGGATGCCTTCTTCAACATCCGCAATCTAGCAAAGGCCGATCTGCCTGACAGCGTGACCGTGATCGGTTCGTATGCCTTCGGCAATACGGCGCTGACAGCGGTGACCATTCCCGACGGCGTGGAGACCATCGGTGCATCGGCTTTTGCCTATGCCCCTGTGACCACCGTCACCATCGGCAAGGGCGTCACGGAGATAGAGGAGCGTGCCTTCTCGGGCTGCACCCAGCTGACCGAGATCACCTTCTGCGGTAATGCCCCCACGGCTGTCGGCCAGTATGCCTTCAGCAGCGTCCGCGCTACGGCCTACTATCCCGCGGGCAACGATACATGGACCGAGGCTGTGCGGCAGGACTACGGCGGCACGCTGACCTGGGTACCCGTGGGGCAGGCGGTGGAAGACACCGAAGCGCCTGTCTTTAACAGCCAGCCGGGCGGCTTCTCCGTTCCTGCCGGAACCTACGGCGGTACCGGTCTGAACGCAAGCGTGTCCATTGCCGTAGGGGTAAAGGACAATGTGGGCGTGGCTTCGGTCAAGCTGGAATACGCCAACGGCGGTGCATATGTTTTGCTGACCGAGTTGACAAACGCCGCTGCGGGAACCAGCTTTTCCACCGTTTATAGCTGGGATGTGTCCATGCTGACCAGCGGTGAATATACCATTCGCGCAACCCCTTATGACACCAGCGGCAATGCCGGTGAACCGGAAACCGGAACCATTACCGTGGACAACACACCGCCCGCAGCCCCCGGAGACTTCACCGTGACGGCGGGGCAGATGAAGAATACCCTGTCCTGGAGCCGTTCCACCGAGCTTGGCACTACAACCAAGATCTACCGCGCGCTTGCAGAGGACGGGGAGCGCAGCTGTATTGCGTCCATCCCCGAGGGCAGCGAGATTTTCAATGCGCTGGTGGACACCGGTGTAACCGCCGATACTGCCTATTATTACTGGATTACGGCGGCAGACGAGCTGGGGAATGAAAGCACGGCTGTGGGATCTGTCCGTGCAGTCCCCCTTGCCGATACCACCGCGCCGGAGATCTCCTCCATTTCGCCCGTCAACGGAAGCCTGCTGACCGGAGCGGTAACCTTTACCGTACAGGCCACCGACAATGTGCAGGTGCAGTCCATTGCGCTGGCCTGTTCTGCCGATGGCCAAAGCTGGACGAACATTGGTACCGTGGAAACCGCCAAGCAGGCACAGTTTGTGGTGCAAACCACCGATTATGCGGGCGAAAAGCTGTATTTGCAGCTGACGGTACGGGATATTTCCGGCAACGAGAAGCAGGACGGCACCACTTATTGCTATCCGGTGGACAATACGCCGCCGGAGCAGGTGACCGGACTGACGGCGGCTGCCTCCTCCACCACCATCACGCTGAACTGGAATGACGTACCCGACCAGGATTTCGCATATTTTGTGGTGGAACAGCTGGTAGGGGAGACCTGGCAGCAGATCAAAACGGTCAACAATGCGCTGGGCGCGTATCTCACCGGATTGGAGCCCGATACCGCCTATACCTACCGGGTGTATGCTGTGGATCAATGCGGAAACAAGGGCGTGCCTTCCGAAAGCCTGACGATCACCACCGTACCCGACACCACCGCACCGGTGATCGCGGAGATCTCTCCTGCGCCGGGAACCTACAATGCCGCCATCCCTATGGTGTTCACCGTTTCGGATGACCAGGGCGTGAAGAGCCTTTCGGTACAGATCTCCTATGACAGCGTAAGCTGGACAGAGGTTACCGTCGTAGGGGTTCTGGAAGTGGGCACGTCGGTGCAGGTGTCCTATCCGCTGGACACCACCACACTGCAGGAAGGCATCCTTTCTGTGCGCGCCGTTGCCACCGACCTGTCGGGAAATGTGGGTGACAGCAGCAGCGAGGCACCCTTCTGCCAGTATTCGGTGGATCGCACGGCGCCTGCTGTGCCCACCGGCTTGACCGCAGCGGCAGGAAACGGAACCATTACGCTGACCTGGGCGCAGGGCGGCGAAGCCGATCTCAACACCTATACGGTCTATCGGGCAGCCCAGGAAGAGGGGCCCTATACGGTGCTTGCCTCCGGTCTGAAACAGCTGTATCACGTGGATCGCGGTCTGGAGTATGGCGCCACCTTCTATTACCGGATGGATGTTACCGACCGGGCAGGCAACCGCAGTGAAACCACCGCCACGGTGGCGTGTACCGTGCTGCAGGACGCAAACAAGCCCATGGTGGTCAGCGTCAGCCCCTCCGATGGGTACACGCTGGGCGCCGATACCGCCATTCAGGTGAAGGTTTGGGACAATAATCTGGTAAATACCCTGTATTACCAGCTTTCCACCGACGGCGGCGCCACCTGGCAGGCCGAAACCGCTGTCAGCGTGGCAGCGGCAGAAAAAATTGTGAAATTGCCTGTGGTACAGCAAGGTCTGGAGCAGGATTTCCAGCTGAAATTCTGGTGCGTGGACGCGGTGGGTCTGGAATCCGATGCCGTGTACCGCAGCTATGGGCTGGACAAGACCGCCCCTGCGGCACCTGCTGTGACGGCTGCAGCCCAGGTGGATGGCCTGACCGTTACACTGACATGGGCGGGCGGTTCTGAGGACGATCTGGCAGGCTACCGGGTCTATCGTGCCGCACAAGGCGGCAGCTATAAGCTCTTGACCCAGAAACCCGGCGGCGAAAGCAGCTATTCTTATACCGACTACACGGTGGAAGCAGCAACCACCTATTCCTATTACATTCAGGCCGTGGATGTTCGCGGCAACACGGCAAACGGTGCTGTGAGCACCTGCACCACCCCCGCACAGGCCGATGTGGAAGACACCGAAGCGCCTGTTGCCGTGATCGAAGGCAGCAGTGTTGGCGCAACCGGCTATGAAATCGCCTTCAGTGCCGCCCGGTCGTGGGATGCGGTGGGCGTCACCGCCTACCGGTGGGACTTTGGCGACGGAACCACGGCTGACACCGTGCAGGTGAACCATGCGTACCAGTCTGCCGGCAGCTATACGGTGACCCTTACCGTATGGGACCAAGCCGGAAACAAGGGCGAGCAGACCATGACGGTTATCGTGCGGGACCCCGAGGCCGTTGGCACGCTGGAGATCACCGTGCGGGATGAAAGCGGTCAGATCGTAAAGAATGCCGGCGTGTATGTGGATCTGGGCAGCGAAGACATGAGCGTGGTCTATACCGATGCAAATGGCACCGCCCGGGTGCGTGTCCATTCCGGCTCCCACATCCTTGGCGTTTACAAAGAAGGCTATCTGCCTGCCAAGCAGACGGTGGAGGTGGCCGCAGGCAGCACCGTCCGGCTGACCATCCATGTGGTGGAGCGGGAGATCGTGGTAGGCGAGCTGACGGTGGAGCGCATGACGCTGGAGCAGATCCGGGATGCCGGAATCGACGTCAGCGACCCGGCCAACCAGGAAGTGTATGAGTTCAACATCAAGCTGACCTACGGCACCTATGAATACGTTCTGTCCGGTGCCTATAACGGAGACGGCGATGTGCTCCGCGATCCCGAGCCTATCGAAATTAATGAAGAAGACGAGATCCGTAAGCTGGTAGCCCGGGTGTTCCCGGTAGGCTTCGGCTCGGGCAGTGGTTCCGGCTCGGGCGGCGGAAACGGCGGCTCCGACGATACAGAAGTGCCCATGGTGGTGGTGATGGACATTCCCGGCACCGCCAGCTGGCTGAAGGATTTCTTCGATGTGCGTCTGACCGTCATCAACCAGGCAGATGCCGAGTTTGTGCTGGATGACTGCCTTGCACACCTCAATGTCCCCACAGGTCTGACCCTGATGGAGACCAACCGCACCTCGGCATCCCCCGATTATGATATGGGCTCCATTGCGGGACAAAGCTCTGCCACGGCGGAGTGGATCCTCCGGGGCGACAAAGCCGGATATTATGACCTGACGGCCGATTTTTCCGCCGTTCTGCGGGATTTCAATGCGGCTGTCAACGCGCGGTTTGAGACCGACGAGCCCATTCAGGTGCGGCAGGGCGACGGTCTGGTGCTGGAGGTGGTGGTGGAGAACGCCATCGTGGCCGACACCGACGGCGCGATCCGGGTGGGTCTGCGAAATGACCACGAAGCCCCCTATTATCTGCCCAACATCGCACTGGATGAAGATCTGGTTACCCTGATCGATCATTTCAAAACCAACGGCAGTGTGATTTTGGAAGATCCCAATATGGAAGAGCTGAAAACCGGCGAGACCATCTGGTGGGATTATCTGGTGCCCAGAGAAAACTGGGATGTTTTGACCCAGCGAAGCGACGAGGACTTCTATTTGCTGGATGCCATCGTGGAAAGTCTGGGCGGTACCACCGAGCTGGAGCACGAGATCCGGCAGGTCATGCCCTTTACCATCAATGGCGATCTGATCGTGGTCACCCGCCTGAGCAAAAGCGGTGCGGAGTCGGAGATCTCCTATGTGAACCTTGCCAAGAGCAATGCGGCAGGCGGTACGGTGCCCAGTCTGGCCATCCGCACCTATCGGCAGAATAAGCAGACCCATGCCTATGAGCCCTGCTCCATGGAGATCACCATTAAGGACGAGCACATCATCCGGCAGGGCGTGGATGCAGAGGGCAATAACGTGGGTGAGGACGGCATCACCGTCACCACCGATGAAAGCGGATACTATTGCTACGAGGGGTACACCCTGACCAATCTGTATAACACCAAGTCCTATAACATCCGCATCAGTGCCAGCCGTGCAAAGCCGGTGGAGATCCCCGTGGTCATGCGCGGCGCCAGTGCGGTGACCGGCTTGCTGACGGTCTATACCTACACGGGAAGCGGCAGTGAGATCCAGGTGCTGGAGGGTGCCGAGGTCACCATCATGGAGGCTGACAGCACCAACGCCACCGGCACCACCGATGAAGACGGCAAGATCGTGTTTAAAAAGGTGGATCAGGGCTATCAGGAGCTGATCATCACCAAGGATGGCTACCTGCCCCTGCGGGAGCTGGTGGAGGTTTCGGAGGAGAGCGAGTACTCCTTCCGCCTCTATGAGGATTCCGACCCCAACGCCACCCGTATTCTTCAGGTGTCCAATTCGCTGTCCGATTACAGCAAGGGAAACCAGACCATCCTTCCCGAGGGCGGTATTACCGGCACCATCCAGTTTGTCCTCAAGGCGCGGATGGCAGAAGGGGAGACCTTTGAATGTTATCACTACCGCATTGTGGACAAGGACGGCACGGTGCGGAAAACCGAAACCTTTAAAACGGACAACGGATTCTGGCTGGATCTGACCGAGCTGAAGGCGGGAGATACCCTGGAGTTCGCCGTGAAGAACACCGACGGCAAGATCAGTCCCTACACCGACAGCAATCTGCTGGTGTTTGAACAGCCGGGGTTCTTCAACGGTCTGGTTTACGATCTGAGCAACATCCAGCTGGGCGGAAGCATCGACACCTCCGGTGCCTTCGAGTTTGATCCCTTCGCCACACTGGAAACCCTGTATGTTACCGGCATTGGCGAAGGCGTGGCGGTGGAGGACGATGAAAATGGATTCCAGGCTGTTGCGCTGGAGTATCTGAGCCAGTATGTGTTCTCCAACACCAGGTTTACTCAGAGCTTCCCCCTGACTGCCAAGTATGACCTGTCCGGTAAGCTGACCCTGTCTGTGGTTTGCGGCGGCAGTGCCAAGACCACCACCACCACAGGCACCGCGTATGGTGCAGGCGTGGCGGTAGCAACACCCACTGCATCCTACAGCAGTACTGTGCAGATCGCCCAAAAGACCGGAACCGAGACCGAACGCACCATGTCCGGTAATATCAAGCTGGACTTTGTCTTCCAGTATGATGCCGCCAAGGATGACTGGTCGATGACGGTTTATCTGGACGCTTCGGCAAGCCAGAATCTCTTTGACAAGGATGTTACCCTCCTGAAGGTTGCATATGTGGCCGGTGAAGCCGAGCTGAAAGAAACCGTCAAGCTGGAAGTGGCCCAAACTCATGTGGGTCCCGAGGATACCGTTGAGATCCTTGGAAACGGACTGGTGCCCGACAGCTTTAACGCAGAGGGCGAGGTAAAGGGCTCTGTGGGCGCCACGGTCGTCAACAAAAAGCTGGCGTCGGTCGGCCTTTATGCTAAGGGCGGCGTGGAGTTCCAGTTCCTGCCCTATTGGTCGCTGACCGCCAAAACCGCGCTGGGCGTGGAAGGCAATGTCCTGCTCTGGAAGAAGGAAAAGGATCTGGTCTCGGGCGTCTGGGAGGCCTCCGGCGATACCTCGGTTGCCCTGCTGGCAGAGACTGCCCTGTATGACCTGCGAAGCAGTGAGGAACGGCTGAAACTGGCCGAAAATACCCGTGAAAATGGGGGCTGGCAGGGAAATCAAGGCGAAAAACAGTGGCTGATCGATGCCTACAGCAACGCCGACCTGCAACTGGCGCCGCTGTCCGGTGACAAAATTCTGGCGGTGTGGTGTGACTATACCCACAATGCCGACGATCCGGTGGCCTTGTACTGGTCGGTTTACCATCAGGGAAGCTGGTCTCTGCCTGCACGGGTGGACAACGACGGCACGGCAGATCTGTACCCCAGCCTGCTGGCAACCGAAACCGGTGCCCAGCTGGTCTGGGTGGACTTTTCCGGTTCGGTAGCCCTGATGAATAACCCGACCTACTATGAGATCGCGGAGCAGGCCTTTGCCATGCTGGGCGTTACCACCGCAGCCTTTACCGCCGATGGCGGATGGTCTTCTGCCGTGGAAGTTTCCGGCGGCGCACTGGCTGCAGCGCCCAAGGCGGCAGCGGGGGAGGACGGCTCGATTCTGGTGAGCTGGATCACCAATGCCGCCAATCTGGAAGAAGCCACACAGGCGCAGCCCGACAGCATCCGGTGGGTGCGGCTGGACGAGCGTGGCGCGGTGACCGATTCCGGCAGCCTTGCAGTGCCCTATGCCAATCTGGCAGACCTGCGTCTGGGCTATGAAAATGGATACCGGATGAGCGTGCTGGCGGAGCAGGATACCGGCGAGCTGAAGCTGCACAGCGCTGTACTGACGGACAGCGGCTGGAGCGAGCTTTCGGTGGTGAGCACCCTTTCCGGTGAGGACACCGGGCTGGCAATGACTGCCGACGGTGTGACCTATACCATCAATTCCGGCCGCCTCTATGCCTATAAAGATGGGCAGCTTGTGCATCTGATGCACAGTGAGCTGCTGCCTGCCGATGCAGGAGAGCTGACCTGCACCCAGACTCCGTGGGGTACGGTGCTGCTCTGGACGGGCAGAGTGGATGGCGACAGCGCCGTTTGTATGGTGCTGGTGGACGCATCCGGCAAGGCATTCCAGCCTTTGGTGGTGGCACGCACCGCTGACGGTGTGCTGTCTGCACCGGCCGCGGCGGTGAGCGGCTCTCAACTGACCGTTCTGTTCCAGCACGCCTACATTCAGGAGAATACCTGGTGCCGTGACATGGAGATCCGTACCGTCCCTATGGGCGTGGATCTGTCGCTGGAGGACAGTCTGATCCAGCACAGCAGTCATCTGGTGCCCGGTGTGACGCTGGAATCCTATGTGGAAGTGGACAGCCTGGGCGCCATTGCACCGGACAGCTTTGCCGTGGAGATTTACACCGCAGCTGACGGCGCGGAACAGGTGATCGCAGAGGAAACCGGCTCCTCCGGCATGAATGTGACCCTCCAGTGGATGGTTCCTGCCGATTATGCCGGTGAGCCCGTCTATTTGCGGGTGGTGCACGCTGACGATTGCGATCCGAGCAATAATACCGTCCGGCTGGACAATCTGGTTCGGGAACTGGCCGTTTCCGGTGCCACCTATGTCGGTATCCTTGACGGAAAGGACATCTTCACCGTGGAGGTGGAGAATCAGGGTCTGGTGACCAGTGAAGCCACCAGCCTGCAGGTGCGCCCGGTGGGTTCGGAGGAGGTTCTGCTGGAGCGGGAGATCGGCGAAATGAACGCCGGCGCAAAGCAAACGATCCGCCTGGAGCTGGATGCACTGGATCGCACGAAGGTGCAGCCCCTGGTCTTTACCCTGATCCCCGTAAAGGGCGAAGGGGACGAGAGCAACAACAAGGAGTATCTGATCCTGCCCGTTTCGGAGCATATCTGTCGGGAGGGAACGGCTGTTTTCCATTGGGAAGCCGATTACAGCGGTGCTGCCGTGACCTACACCTGTGCCCAGTGCGGACAGGTGTTCACCGATCCCTGTAAGGTGACGCTTGCGGCGGAGGAAAACCGTCTGGTCTTTACCGCCCAAGGACCCAAGCGGCCTGACGGCGGAACTTTGACCGATGTTCAGACCATTCAGCTGGTGCAGGGCGAGGACGGCTGGAACCTGCAGCTGTCGCTGACCGAGGGCGGCGCCGCCGTCGATCTGCAGCTGATCGTTGCCGCTTACGAGGAAAGCGGAAAGATGATGGAAGCCCAGCCGGTGGATGCACCCACTGCGGATGTCCCCGTTACGGTGGAGGGAGAGGTGATCCGGGTATTCTTCCTGGATCGGGAAACCCAAACCGCCCGGATGCCCTACCTGCAGCTGGCGAAATAAGAATTGACACCGCAGCCAACGGAAAAACGGTGAGCAAAGCGATGCAGCGGGGATGCGTATGCGTTCCCGCTGCATTTTACAGGAGATAATGGACAAGGTTACAAAATTGAACGAAAGATATTGAAAAATATCCATTTTCACAATATAATTAATTAAAAGGGATAATCTGGGAAAACAAGAAATTCTAAGCAGATCGTCTTATCTTTTTCTTGGGAGGGCGTACTTATGAAAAACAAGTTGCGTAAACAGCTGGCACTGCTTTTGGCGGTGTGTATGTGCATCTCTGCCTGTCCGATCATTGCTTTTGCAGAGACCGAAGAGGTGAAGATCGAAGCCGTAACTGCCAGAGCCGAGCCGCTGGGCAGTACGGCGAACGGCCCGGTGACGCTGACGACCGCCAGCATATTTCCGGCGGAGGACGATTTTTATGTAAAATTTGACGGCTTGGGAGATGAAGATTATTATCTGGTCCAGGTGCAGGTCGGCTCAAGCAGCGAGATCCGGTATCTGTTTCCCAATGGAGCGGAACCTGTTGTGACATCTATGTATTACAATCTTCCTGTAGGAAGCAACAGTGTCACGCTGACCATCGGCGACAAGAAGGGAAATGAGCTGTACGAGCCTGTGACACTGACGACTCAGGTGGTGGAGAATCTTCCTGCCACGCTGGAGGAGATCCAGTCTTTTTCGGAGATCACCGAGATGTCCTTGCTGGACAGCAGAATATATGTGTCTACCTATCTGCCTGTTGGAACACTGACCAGCGACGAGGAACTGTCCCTTGAACTGGTGAAAGACGACGTGGTTTATGCCGCTACCACGGAAGAAAGCTACTGCCGGGTTTACACCAGATGGCTCCGGGATCCCCGTTATGCTGAGATTCTGGGTGAGGATGCTTATGTTTCTCTGAGCGTACAGACGGCGCGGTGTGAAGTTTATTGCGGCCGTGAGCTTGTGGAAGGAGCCTATGATGTCCGGCTGTATGCCGACGGAAAGTTGGTCAGCACCCACAAAGATGCGGCAGTCTGCTATAGCCAGCCCATCGTTTCCGGACAGCTGGACTACGGTGTCGCGGGCACATACAATGTGGTCGGCTCCAAGATGGCGGGCATCCAGCTGAATATCACCAACGGTGATCCTGCCGACTTTTCCGTGGAATTGTATCTCCAGGGAGAAAAAATAGCTGTTTCCAACGGCTATCGCGTGGTGAGCGCTTACGCCACCGAATGTGAAGCGGTCTACTATATCCCGCTTAAGGAACCGATGGAGCAGTATCAGGAGTATGAATTCCGTGTGAAGTACGAAGGAGAAGGCGACTTCATCATGGAAAACAGCGACCTTGTCCAGTATATTTACGACAAAGTCGCGGCCGACTGGAAAACCATTCAGTTCGGCAGCTATTACTATGCCAATTTTGTGTTGCCCTCTTTTGGCTACGATGCCGGTGTGCAGTACAAGTTCGAACTGTATAACTGGGACGATCTGCTGGCAACTGCATATGCTTCGCCCAACAATGACGGCCTTTTCAATCTGGAATTCCGGGGTAAAGACGGTCAGCTGATCGAACTGGAGCAAAACACAGAGTATAAGATCCTCTTCTATGGTAATCCGGACAACCCCGATCTTGAAAGCCGCACCTGGTATCTCTACAATCAATATCTGTGGCGGGAAGATGCTGCGTTAGCTTTGCTGAGCGCTGGGGAGACCCACACCCTCGATGTGAAGTACGCCACCGTTTCTCAGGACAGTGTGGAACAGATCTTCGTCCAGGTGAGCGGTGAAGACGCTAAGGCCGTTCACAACGAATACGGCAAATACAAGCTGCATCTGACCAGCGTGACCGGTGTGGAGCATCTGTTAACGGTGAAAACTGCTAACCTGTATAACAGTGGTAACGTCGCACAACTCGAATTCTCCGTTCCGGAGGGTTTTGAAGACGCGTATTACTATGTGGAGCTGCTGTATGACGGCAAGCAGGTGGTAAACGCGGCCGGTAAAAATGTTTTCGTTTACGGTGACCTGACGAACTTCTCCAGCCAGGCAACGGTAGGCATTGGCTACGGCCGTTCCAGAGAGGTTCAGGCAGTCATCGGGGCGAATCCCGATATGCTGGACGGCAAGGATGTGACCGTGGAGCTGTTCAGTATGTTGAACGATACCGCTGAGCCGGACTGCACACTGACGCTGACCAAAGAGAACGATTACATGGTCACAGATGACGATATGGCAAAGCTGAACCCTGCCGTCCGGTATAAGGCGGTGATCTCTGCTGAGGGTAAAGCACTGGATGTCACCGAATACGAATACTGGGCTTCGGGATCGGCAATGTTTGGGAAGGGCTACGATGAGTATGGCACTGCCACCGTGGCTGAGGGCATGGCGGACTATCTGGAGATCGTCCCCTGCTATACCAATTATGATGCAGAAGCGGGCATTCCTTATTACTCCGAGGTCTATGTGAATGTCACCGCCCCCGAAGGCAAGGCACTGCAGTACATCACCGTCAACGGAGAGAAGATCTGCGGCAACGGCTTCCTGTTCACCGGGGATTGCGTGGTTTCCGCCATCTTTGAAGAAG
>CAZVRM010000019.1:0-13582 GCA_964629605.1 uncultured Oscillospiraceae bacterium | reverse complement strand
ACTTTCCGTGCTGCAGAGCGAAAAGCTCAAGACACTGTCCGAAAAGATTCTGGGCAAGCAGTATGACAAGCGCTATACACTGCTGGTGTACGGCGTGACCATCCTGATGCTGGCTGCGGCAGCGCTGCTGGGCGGCAAGCTGGCACTGATCCTGTGCCTGGTACTGGGTGCCTATATGCTGGCTTCTGCGGTTTATTATACCGTGAAGGCTATGTGAAATTACCAGGATTTGTAAATAAAAAATAATTCAAAAAAACCCTTGACAAACGGGTCGAATCTACATATAATATATCTTGCTTGCTGCGGCAAGTGAAACGAATGGCGGCGTAGCTCAGTTGGCTAGAGCATCCGGTTCATACCCGGCAGGTCGTAGGTTCAAGTCCCACCGCCGCTACCATTCGGCCCGTTGGTCAAGAGGTCAAGACACCGCCCTTTCACGGCGGAATCATGGGTTCGATTCCCGTACGGGTCACCAAAACGGGACGTCAGAAATGACGTCCTAAATTATTTTCGGAGACTTAGCTCAGCTGGTTAGAGCGTTCGCCTCACACGCGAGAGGTCATGGGTTCGAGTCCCCTAGTCTCCACCAAATAAGCACCAAGGTATTGATACGATACCTTGGTGCTTTTTCTTTTTGTCAAACCCTTGTATTGCAAGGCTTTCCAGTGTTTTGGCTTCGTAGAGAAGTTCAAGAGTGGCTGACTGTGCGCCTTTACAACAACAAAATGCTGTGATAAAGTAAAAATACAAGATTTCTTCTGGGAGGGATTGAACAGTGAGGCCATTCAATAAAGCGACGCAAGCACACAACACACATCAAATCAGTAAGCATATTTTGAGATCCGGGTTCGCAATTCTCCTCGTATTATCCATGCTTTTGGCTGCACCTGCGTCTGCAGCGGCGGAAGAAAATCCTCTTCATATACTCGGTGCATATCAAAGCGGCGACAAGATCCATGTTTACGTCTCAGGCGGATCGGAGTTTACCGGATATCTGGTGTCCGCATTTTATTCCGAGACAGGTCGCATGACAGACATAAATTTCGAAAGTTATTCCATGCCCTGGGCCGAGCTGCACTGCTTCAAGCTGGATAACCTGTCGGATGGATCCGGTCAGGTGTTTCTGCTGGACGAAAACTTTCAACCACTGGCCGCGGCTGCTCCGGTGCAGCGAGATGTGATTACGGCGAAGGAATTCTGCGCCATGCTGAGTAATGTTGTTGCCGAGATTGGAGAAGCCTATCTTGCGGCATGGCAGGAAGTTGCTGCTACGGCTCTCCAATCCGACCTTCCCCTGACCTATCAGCTCGCCATGATCTGCACCTATGAGGCGGCGTGTGTGTTGGGAGCCGGTGTCAATCCCACCGGTGATTGGCTCGCAAATGCTGATCATAGCTGGGATAATATGCGGAATTATTCCGACTGCTGGCCAAATATCTATGAGGAGGCTCCCTTCGTTTACCCCACAGACTATGATAACGGATCGGTTCACTTTGCCGGAGGGCAGACGTCCTATGGTGATGGAAAACCGGTGTTTGATTTTCCGTGGGAGCAAGCCTCGGAATACTTTATGGCCGGTATCACCCGCGAACATGCGCAAACGCTGGTCAACCGTTTTCGGGATTCTCTGATTTGTCTCCCAAAGTATGCCGATACCGATACCGTCAATGCAATCCTGCGTGAAGCGGAACAGCGCCGCACCGATATCCTGGATTCCTCCACCACTGTTACACCAGAGTCCGGCACAGCATATTATGTATCCAACAGCAGCGGAGGCGATGGCAACAACGGGCTGTCCCCCGAAACTGCCTGGCAGACCATTAACCATGTAAACATGGCCGACCTGAAGCCTGGTGACACCGTCTATTTCAACCGGGGCGATATCTGGAGAGGAACGGTTCTGTACTGTAAAGAAGGCGTCACCTATTCCGCATACGGCGAGGGTCCAAAGCCCCGTTTTTACGGTTCTTCGGAGCATGGTGTTGGTGAAGACAAGTGGACTTTGTATTATGAGGGTGAGAACGGAGCGAAGATCTGGAAGTTTTACCGCGATCTGCCGGATACAGGCGGTGTAGTATTTAACGGCGGCGAGAGCTGGGCGACCCGCGTTTACACGTATTGGGACGTGGATCGGCAGTGTCTGTTGAAAACAGACGACTATACTACCGTCTTTACCCCGGAGACCTGTTTGACGGAAAACCTTTCTTGCGCCAGTATGATTGATTTTTCAGGTTTAAGCTATCCCATCAATGTCTATGACCAAAACAGAACCGGCGCATTCTATCTGCGCTGTGATGAAGGTAATCCAGGTGTTCTGTTCAATGAGGTAGAATTTTCCACCACTGAGGCACAGGGGTGGGTTGCTCCCATTTTCTGCGCACCCGGATGTACGATTGATAACCTGAGCGTTCTGTATTTTGGTAACTGCGGCATTCAGGCAGGCCCCAATCTGGATAATGTGACCGTTCAAAACTGCGAGGTTGGTTGGGGTGGAAACCGCATTCACTGTTATTTTGAGGCTTCCGAAGAAAAGCCGTACTGGTTGTCCGGCGATGGCATTTACGGTGTCTGTGACAGCGGAACGGTTTCCGGTAACTACGTCCACCATACTGGCGGCATCACGTTTGAAAGTTCACCTGATACCAATAAGCCGGTCGTCACAGGCGCTTGTGTCATCGAAGAGAATCTCGTGGAATTCTGCGGTGCCGGTATCACCCTTTGTGATCCGATGGACTATCTTACTGTTCAAACCATGCTGGTCAAGGACAATTTGATCCTTGAAACAGGATATGAAGACGGCTACTCTCAGCTGCGGTACATCAGAAACGGCATTTTTGTGGCCGATTCTCTGGTGCAAAGATGCACAACCTTGGAAATCATAGGAAATACGGTATATGGCTCTGACGATAATCCGTTATGTCTTATCCCAGATGAAAACATAACGCTGCAAAACAACAGTTTTTATGCAAAAGCTCGATAAACTGCATTTTATAAAACAATGCACCGCTCGGTTCAAAAATGCACCAAAGATGCACCAAACTGCAACCGTATCATTTTCTGCGTGATTAGCCATGAAAGCACTGCTTCGGCCAATGCTGTTCGGTTAAGAAAACACAGCACAATTTATGTCATTCCGAGCAAAAAGCCGCCCAAATGGGTGGCTTTTTGCGTGGGAATCCGCATCTTATGAAGGAGAAACGGATTGCCACGGCCCGTAAAGCGGGCCTCGCAATGACAGTGGTGCGCTAACCGAACAGCATTCCTGCTTCGGCAGTGCTTTTTTCTTTTCTCTAAAAGAATCCGCACCCACTCCGGTGGTACAGCATAGATTGTAACAAGCCGGCGGCACAGTTGTCGGCGGCCAAACGAAAAGCAGGAAGGGGCGGTGGAATGAAACTGCGTGAAGTCATAAAGGATATTGGGCTGTGTATTATTGGTGCGCTGCCCATTTTCTTATATGCGATGCTTTTCCAGCTCATCAGCGGATGGTAAACAAAAAAGCGCAGAATCTGCGCTTTTTGTTGTTCCTTTTATTCACTTTACAGTTGGTTTTGCGTTGGGTATAGGGGCAGGGTGAGGATCACCTTGAACAAGTCTCCGTCAATGGACAGATCAAAGGTGCCTTTTTGAAGCTCCACAAGACTGCGGGCAATGTTGAGTCCCAAGCCGCTGCCCTCGGTGTTGCGGCTGCTGTCTCCACGGACGAACCGTTCCATCAGTTCATCGGGAGAAAGATTGAGCTGCTGTCGGGAGATGTTTTTCATAGACAACACCGCCCGGTCGCCGTCGGCTTTGACCTCCAGATAGACCCGTGTGCCGCTGAGGGCATACTTGCAGGCGTTGTTCAGCAGATTATCCAGCACACGCCACAGCAGCCGTCCGTCAGCGTTCACCGTCAGCTCGCCGTCAGGCAGGACGACCACCGTATCCAGACCGGCCATGTTCAGCCGATCTTCGTATTCACCAATGGCCTGATCCAAAATTTCGTGCAGGCTGGTGGGGGCAAAATGTACTGCCAGATTGCCGGTAGAGGCCTTGGAAGCCTCCACAAGGTCTTCTGTGAGTTTTTTCAGCCGCTTGGCCTGCCGGTCAAGTACCGTCAGATACTCAGCGCGCTGCTCGTCGGAAGGCTCTTTTTGCAGCAGATCCACATAGTTGATGATGGAGGTCAGCGGTGTCTTGATGTCGTGGGAAACATTGGTGATCAGCTCGGTTTTCAGCCGTTCGGAGCGCATTTTTTGCTCCACGGCGATGGACAGTCCCTGACCCAGGGAATTGAGATGCTCGCCGTGCTCTTTGAGGTCACCCCGCAGTCGGGAGGTGTCCAACTGCTGCTCGAAATCACCCGCAGCCAACGCCCGGCCGGCTTTTTTCAGCATCAGCATCTGTCGCGCTGCCGAGCAAACGATCAAAAGGACAAGGACGTTCAGCGCCAGGTGCAGCAGGAGAACCGAGCCATCCCACCAGCCGCCGCCCATAGCGAACAGGATATGATTCACAAGGGACAGGCCTGCCATGATAAGCGCCACCCGCCAGGTCATCCGCACGCTGCGCCACAACTCCCGGATACCCCCGACAATTGCCTTACAGATACGAACAAACAGGCTGCCGCACCACCAGATCAACGTGTTGCGCCACCATTTACCCACCTTGAACCGGGTACAGAGGGTGAGCAACACAGCAAGACAGACCAGCATTAGGCCTTCTGCCCCGGCTGCCGCCAGCAGAAAGCGAGCAATATCCAGATCATAGGTCAGCTCAGCTATCAGCATCAACAGCAGGAAACCCACAGAGCCCATGGCAAAGAGGTACACATCCAGCGGGATCTTATCTTGAAGATTGAGCATGACTTCATCCTTGTCCCAACGGTGTCCGGCGGCACAGCACAGGAAGATCAGATCGGCCACTGCTGCAAAGGCACACACAGTCAGCAGGATGGGTGCCAGAATCCGGGTGTTATAAACCAAGGTGAACAGCCGATCTTGCCGGAAATAGGCATCCCGGGCGGGCAGGGGAGAGACTACACCGGCAATAAAATAGGTGTCGTTGATGTCCCATTGCAGGGTCTCGGGCAGCAGACGGTCATCCTCTGAGCGGGTGACCTGCGGATCGGGATCTGGCTTGAACTCCACTAATAGGTGCTGATCGGGAGCGTACTGCGGGAGCAGCTCACCCTCTGCAAGCTGCATGGACAAAACAATTTGTACCATAGCATTTTGCATATTTGCGTCGTTGGACAAATACTGCCCAGTCTTGAAGCTGTACCCGGCAAAGCGCAGGTTGCAGGCAGCGAAATCGTTGTAATATCCGTTGCCGGAAAGATCGGTAATGCCGTCCTCCATCAACATATATATGTTGTGCAGGTCATTGATCATTTCCGAACGGCAGCCATTGGTCTCATAATAGCTGCTCACGCCCCGGTCATAAATCCCGTAATACAGCCCGCCAAGTGTGGCGCATCCCGACAGAGCAATGAGCGCCGCCAAAATCACCAGCAGAAAGATGCCTGTAACTTTGGCTGGCAGAGAGTGAGTCAAGGATCGGTTCATGCGCGTCCCTCCTTGTCCATTTTATAGCCCAGCCCCCAGACCACCTTGATGTACCGGGGCTCGGAGGGATTGATCTCCACCTTTTCCCGCAGGTGTCGGATATGTACCGCCACCGAGTGCTCCGAGCCGAGGGAGGCTTCGTTCCACACCTGCTCATAGATCTGGGATGAGGAATAGACCCGGCCGGGATTTTTAATGAGCAGCCGCAGGATACCGTATTCGCTGGGGGTAAGGGCTACCGGCTGACCATCTACCGTTACGCTCTTGTCCAGATCGTTCAGCTCTATGCCGCCGATCACATAGCGGTCGGGCTCCTGTATCTGCGCGCCCAAAAGGGTATAGCGCCGCAGCTGGGAGCGGACGCGAGCCAGCACCTCCATGGGGTCAAAGGGCTTGGTGATGTAATCGTCAGCCCCGGTGTTCAGTCCCAGCACCTTGTCGGCGCTTTCACTTTTGGCCGTCAGCAGAATGATGGGGATGTTGGAATGTTCCCGCAGCTTTGCGGTGGCGGCGATGCCGTCCATTTCGGGCATCATAATGTCCATCAGGATCAGCTGGATGTCGTTGTTTTTCACCACCTCCAGCGCCTGTTTTCCGGTATAGGCCTCAAACAGCCGATAGTCCTCCTGCGAGGACAGATAAATCTTCAGCGCGGCAACGATGTCCTTTTCGTCGTCGCAGATCAAAATGTTATACATAGCGGATCGCACTCCCCGTGTTTTTTTCTGTTTCCATTGTACCAAAACAGCGGTTAAGAGAACAGTGGAAAAATCATTAAAGAATTCTTAAGAATGGCAGCTTAAACCATTCTTAAGAAAGTTTCAGCGGTGTTCTTAAAGAACTTTTGCTATGCTTCCTGCACAGAAAGGAGGCAGCAAAATGGAAATTTCTCATGTATTCACGCTGCTGAGTTTGCTTCTGAGGGCAACGACGGTATATTTTGCAGTAATTGCGCTGCGGTGGATTTTCCAAAAGCCCAAAAGCTGGTCTGATGCACCGGCTGTTACCCGGTTTGCTGTTGTGATCGCCGCCCGAAATGAGGAGGCCGTCATCGGACGGCTGATAGGCAGTCTGCTGGCGCAGGAATACCCCAAAAAGCTCTATGATGTGTATGTGGTACCCAATCATTGCACCGATGACACTGCCAACGCCGCATTTCAGGCCGGGGCAAACATTTTGCTGTGTGACTACCCGGTGCGGCAAAAGGGGGATGCTCTGCGGCAGGCCTTTTGTCAGCTGGAAGGGAAGGGCTACGATGCCTTTGTGGTGTTTGATGCCGACAATGTGGTGGACAAGCACTATCTGCAAAAGACCAACAATGCCTTTTGTGCCGGTGCAAGGGTGGTCAAAGGGCGGCAGGTGGCGATCAATCCCAAAGATTCCTGGGTGGCAGGCTGCTACGACCTGTATTTTGCAGGCTTCGATCTGCTGTTCAACCGTCCCCGGGCAAACGGCGGCCTATCCGCCAAGCTGGTGGGCACCGGATTTGCTGTCCACTGCACGGTTTTGGAGGAACTGGGGGGATGGAACACCCAGACCATCGCCGAGGATGCCGAGTTTTCCGCCCAGTGCGCCATGGCTGGCATACGGGTCTGCTGGGCGGCAGAGGCCATTACCTATGACGAGGAGCCCTGCTCCTTCTGGGTATCCCTGCATCAGCGAAAACGCTGGTGCAGCGGCGTGATCCAGGTGGGCAGAGCTCTGCTTCCCAAACTGATAAGGCAGCGCAGAACCGCCTTGGGGTGGGATATGCTGTGCTTTTTGCTGGCGGCACAGCTGCAGCCGATTTCAGCTCTTTTGCTGGCCGCAGGTCGGCTTTTTGCTGCGGTGGAGGGTAGTTTTTCGTTTTTGGATTGTTTGCCTGTTCTGGCTGCCTATTGGCTGGGTCTCACGGGCTTGGGAACTGCACTGGCGTTGCTTTGCCGCCCGCGGGAAAAGCGCAACTGGCGCTCCGTGGGTCTGTTTCCGGTGTTTATGGCCTCCTGGCTGCCGCTGCAGGTGCTGGCACTGTTCAAAAACACCACGCACTGGCGGCAGATTCGTCACGGCGGTAAAATTCATCTGACATAAAGATACAAAGACCGCCCCTGTCCATCGAACAGGGGCGTTTTCTATTTCTGGATCACCCAAAGATTGCGGATCTCGTCACAGATTTCTTCATAATCCCAGAGCATTTGAGATTTTTCCCGGCTGTTTGGGTCGTTGACACGAATCAAACCGTCCTCCAGTCCGGTCATGACGATAAAATGTCCGGTGGAGGTAAAGGTTCCCGGTCCCATTGCGCAGATCACCGGATGTCCGGCCTCCAAATGGGAAAGGATGGTTTTTTTTACCAGCGGCAGCTCGGTGGCGGTCAGACCGAGCTTGGCAGCTCCTTGAGAGATCAGCGTCCAGGAAGAACCGTTGCCCGGGCTGCAATAGCCGTTGTCCAGGGCGAATTGGATCATGTTGTCGGGGGAATGAGCGGCATCGCCTGTCAGATAGCAGGCCACCATGGAAAGACAGGTGGGGCCGCAGCCGGTCAGCCCGGCCATATCGCTGCCATACTGCAGATAGCCCCAGCGCTTGTCCCATTGGAGAAACAGGGGAACATCATCGTCGGAAAGCTCCGCGGAAACATCTACTTTCTGCACCAGATCGTGTTCCGCAGGGTAGGAGAGAACAAAATCTTCGGTTTCCGGATTACGGTCCAGCAGGGCGATCAGGCTTTCCGGCCAGTCCCGGAGCCTGTAGCCGTGAGCCTTGGCATAGGTCATCACCAACGTTTCTCCGTAACTATGCGTTCGGTTTTCATAGCTCCATTCTCGCCAGAGGTTTCGTCCCTGCTGCCAGAATTGCGGCAATGCGGAAAGCAGCAGCAAAACAGCGCCAAGGCATAAAAGCCGCCTCCATCGCTTTTTCATAAAAATTCCTCCATCATTGGTTGATGGAGGTATGGTAGCATATGGTTTTTAAGAGCAGCCTACAGAAATGATTAAGATTTTCTAAATCAATAGCCCTGATGGATGTCCACCACGTGCTCCAGCGGCTCGCCCTTTATCCAGTGTTCCAAATTGTGCAGGAAAATATCGATGACCAGCTGACAGGTCTTGGCCAGCGACATATTACCCGAAACGTGGGGCGTCAGCAGCAGATTGGGGGCATCCCACAGGAAATGATCCTGGGGCAGAGGCTCGGGAACGGCCACATCCAGCGCCGCACCGGCCAGCTTGCCGGATTTCAGTGCATCGTACAGCGCCTGCTGGTCGATGGCGGTGCCGCGGCCGACGTTGATCACATAAGCATTCTGATCCATGGCATCCAGAATTTCCTTGTTCAGGACATTCTGTGTATTCTGCGTACCGGGCAGACAGAAGGCCACCACGTCAGCACCCTTGACGGCTTCTGCCAGTTGGTCGATGGTGTAGGCCTCATCACACCAGTCGGGCTTGGCCTGTGCGGTACGGCGCACGCCACGGACGGTGGCGCCCATGGCTTTCAGCCGGCGGCCGAAGTTAGAGCCAATGTCACCCATGCCCACGATGGTCACCGTGCTGTCGTAAATGGAGCGGATGTCGCCGATGATCTTCCAGCCCCGGTCGGCAATCAGCGCCTGATATTCGGGCATACGGCGCATCATCATCAGCAGCACGCAGATCATGTGCTCGGCGATGGTAATGCCGTAAGCACCCGAGGCGTTGGTCAGCATCACCTGGGGGGAGGCGAACACACCGGGCTTGGTGTATTTGTCTACGCCGGCGAAGGAGCACTGCATCCAGCGCAGGTTGGGGCACTGGGCCAGTAGCTCGGGCGGGAACATACCAAACAGGATCTCGCAGTCCTGAATATCCTCCAGCTTCACATCATCCTCATTGAGGAACCGGGGCTCATAGCCCAGCTTGCGGATCCCTTCGGAAATGACCTTTTCCCAACGGTCGTTGTAGAAAGAAATGTGGATGGCGATGGTTTTGCTCATGTTCATTCTCCTTTGCCCACAATATTTTTTCGATTTGCCAGAATATGATTGAGCTCTCCGCCCAGAATGATGACTGCACCCATCAGATACAGCCAGAGCATCAGCACCATAAAGGCAGCCAGAGAGCCGTACAGGACGGAATATCTTGCGGCGTGGGTGATGTAATAGCTAAAGGCGGAGGACACACCGAAGCCGATTAGAACCACAAAAACCGCACCGGGCAGCGCCTGCCGCAGGCGGTAATGCCGATAGCCCACCGTGGCGTATAAGCCGGTAAGCACCAGCAGCATATACACCGGCGCCACCATTACCCGCAGCAGATTCCAAAGACGGATCAGAAGATCCGGCAGGGTGATGAAGCGGTCGATCTGCAAAAGCAGGGTTTCGCTGACCACCATCAGCAGCATCAGCGCCACCAGCGAGACCAGCAGCAGCAGGGTCAGCAGAATCCCTGCGCCAAGGCTGAACCGGCTCTGCCGCCGCAAACGGTAGGCGTGAGTCAGCGAACGGATCAGCGAGGTGGCAGCGCGGGAAACCGCATAGATGGTTAAAAAGAGACAGGCATACAGCAGCAGCGGCGTGTCCAGCTCCTCAATGTAACTGAGATAGGTGATCACCAGATCGGCGGCCTGGGGCGGCAGAATATTGCCCAACGTGTGGGCAAGCATCTGGGGGGACAGGTGCAGCATACTGATGGCAGCATAGATGAAAATCAGCAGGGGGAAGAGGGAAAACAACAGGTAATAGGCCAGTTCAGCCGCCGATTGCCCCACATGATCCCGAAAATAGCGCTGAATCAGCTGCCGGATCAACTGCAGACAGGTTTTCCACGATGCCATAGGCCACCTCCTTGTACTACCGTCAGTGTAGCACAGTTGCGGTGAAAAAGAAAGTGTTATCCCTCGAAGTAAGGGGCTGTATCGCATTTTTTTGCAAAATTTACTTTTCTTTATCCTTTCGGTAAGGTATGATAAAAGTATTCTTAGAAAAAGGAGATTTCCTATGAATCTTTGTGATATTCAGCCCGGGCTGAACCTTTCGGGCTTCTATTTGCTGAAGCAGGCATCGCTCCGCACCACCGCTGCCGGAAAGCCCTATCTGGCGGGTATTATTACCGACCGTACCGGCTCGGTAGAACTGAAGGTGTGGGATTACAGCGGTCCGATCTCTCATGAGGATGAGGGCAAAATCGTCTGCCTGATCGGTCGCGTGTCTGAGTTTAAGGGTGCGCTGCAGGTGACCGCTGACCGCATCCGTCTGGCGCAGGAAAACGACAACTACGATTTGAGCCTGCTGGTTCCCACCGCGCCGCTGGATGTGCAGCGCACCATGGAGGAGCTGGAACGGATGCTGTCTTCCATGGAGGATTCCGGCCTGCAGGCCGTCTGCCGGGAGATGCTGCGCCGCCATCAGCGTGCATTTACCACCATTCCTGCCGCCAAGAGTGTCCACCACGGCTTTGTAAACGGCCTGCTGATGCACACCGTCACCATGATGAAGACCGCCGTCTGGCTGGCAGGTTTGTACGGTGATTTTCTCGATCGGGATCTGCTGCTGGCAGGTGCGTTCCTACACGATTTTGCCAAGATCCGGGAGTTTCAGGTGTCGCAGACCGGCCTTGTCACCGACTATACCACCGAGGGACAGCTGTTGGGACATCTGGTGATGGGGGCGCAGGAAGCTGCAGAGGTGTGCACTGCCTGCAACGTACCTGCCGAGCGCTCCATGCTGCTGCAGCACATGATCCTGTCCCACCACGGTGAGCCGGAGTTTGGCGCTGCCGTGTTGCCCCAGTGCGCCGAAGCCGAGCTCCTGTCCTACATCGACTTGATTGACAGCCGGATGGAGATTTATCGGGAAGTGTTGGACAAAACCGAGGTGGGCCAGTTCTCTGACCGGGTCTTTGCCCTGGACAACAAGCGTTTGTATCGTCATAAATGATGACTGTTGAAGCATTTCGACAGCAGTTTTCCTTGCGGCTGGACAGGCAGCAGGAGGCTGCCGTTCGACAAACCGAGGGGCCTGTACTGCTGCTGGCAGTGCCCGGCAGCGGTAAAACCACCGCGCTGCTGGCGCGGATCGGCTATCTTTTATACTGCCGTCAGGTGCCGCCGGAGGCCATTTTGACGGTGACCTATACGGTGGCGGCCACCGCCGATCTGCGCCGCCGATTTTCCGAAACCTTTGGCGAAGAATATGCCCCAAGGTTGGAATTTCGTACCATCAACGGTATGTGTGCCCGCATCATCCGGCAGTTTGAACAGCTGACCGGCCGTCAAGCTTTCCGGCTTGTCAGCGATGAATCCGAGGCCACTCGTCTGGTGCGTGAAGCGTGGAAACGCGCCAATCGGGGCTTTCCCACCGACAGCGATCTGGAGGAAAGCAAGACCCGCATTGCCTACTGCAAAAACTCTATGCTTTCTGATGAGGAAATCCAACAGCTGGAGGATGGCGAGCAGTTTTTCAAGCTGTTTGACGCCTATCGCAAGCTGCTTTTGGACAATCGATTGATGGACTATGACGATCAGATGGTCTATGGCCTAAAGATCCTGCGTTCCCAGCCCCAGCTTTTGCGGACTTGGCAGCAGAAATATCGCTATTTTCATGTGGACGAAGCCCAGGATACCTCAAAGATCCAGCATGAGATCATTCGTCTGCTGGCGTCATCCAGCCGCAATCTGTTTATGGTGGGTGACGAGGATCAGAGCATTTATGGCTTCCGCGCCGCCTATCCGCAGGCGCTGATGTCCTTTCAAAAGGACTGGCCGGGAGCAAAGGTGCTTTATCTGGAAACCAATTACCGCTCCACAGGCAGCATTGTCACCGCAGCCGGAGATTTTATCCGGCAGAACACCCATCGGCATCCCAAGCGGATGACTACGCCCAATCCCATGGGCACACCGGTGGTACGCCGTTGGCTGCCACGGCGGTGGAGTCAATATTCCTGGCTGGCGGAGCAGGCGGCGGCAGGGGAGCGCTTTACTGTACTGTACCGCAATCATGAGAGTGCGCTGCCCCTCATCGACCTGCTGGAAAAGCAAGGGGCACCCTATGTCTGTCGGGGCGGAAAGGCGGCATTTTTCACTCATCCCATCCTGCGAGATGTGGTGGATATATTTGCCTATGCCGAAAAACAGGAGGATGCCGAGCTGTTTTTGCGGCTGTATTACAAGTTCCGCTGCGGCATGACCCGGGAGCTTGCCGAGCAGACCGTACGAAAGGGCAAGCATTTGCCGGGGAAGCCCCTGTTTGCCATTGCGGCGGCGATCTGCGAAGAGGATTGGCTGCAGTCCCGGTTGGAAAGCCTGTGCACCCAGCTGTTTCTGCTGAAGGGTGAGACTTCAGCCCAGGCCTTGTCCCGGATTTGTGACCAGATGGGCTATCGGGAGTATCTGCGAGGCAAAAATGCCGACGAAGGCAAGCTGGACATTCTGATGGCGTTTGCCCGGAACAATCCCCATCCGGAGGCATTTTTGCAGCGACTGGCGCAGCTGGAAGCGCTGGCTGTAGAGGGGAAAAACCAGCAAAATGCTGCGGTGGTGCTGTCCACCATCCATGGCAGCAAGGGTCTGGAATACAAGAGGGTCATCCTTTTGGATGTTTTGGACGGGGTTTTGCCCCAGTGTGTCGATGCTTTGACCGAAGAAGGAGAGCAGCTGCTGGAAGAAGAACGACGGCTGTTTTATGTAGGCCTTACCCGCGCCAAGGAACAGCTGGAAATCCTGTGCTGTCGGGATGCGACAAGCAGTTTCGCTTTACAGCTATTCCCCGACGAGCACCCTCGGGAATATCGCCCCGTGCCAAAGCCTGCGCCCAAGCCGCTGCCCAAAACCGACCCGGAGCTGTTCACTGTGGGCGTGATGGTGCAGCACAAGCAGTTTGGGCGGGGCTTGATTTGCAGCCGCAGCGGCGATATTGTGCTGATTCGTTTTGATGACGGACAGCAAAAGCGCATCGCGTTGCATACCGCCCTTCGCTCCAATATCTTAAAACTGGATACATAACAAAAACGGCCGTAAGGCCGTTTGAGACTGTCAAAGAACCGCTTCGCTGGGTTCTTTTCGACAATTTGGTTCCG
>CAZVRM010000018.1:0-14367 GCA_964629605.1 uncultured Oscillospiraceae bacterium | reverse complement strand
GGAGAGAAACTGACGGGAGGCGCGGGCTCTTTAGGAAGATAATAAGCCAGATCCTCACTGCCGGTCTCTTCAGCGCTGCCCAGAATGATACGGCAGCCCTTGGACAGGTTGGGATTCAGCTCACGGGCAGCCTTTGCAGCCCACAGTGCCACTACAGCAGGGCCCTTGTCATCGGCAGAACCGCGGCCATAGATACGGCCATCCTGCACGGTGCCCTCATAGGGCGGGAAAGTCCAACCGCTGCCCTCGCTGACAACATCCACATGGGCCAGAATACCCAAATAGGCCTCTTTGTCATTCATTTCAGCACTGACCACATAGTTGTCAAAGTTTTTGGTAGCAAAGCCCATTTCCTCGGCCAGCTTCTTGCTCTCCATCAGAGCGTTATAGGGACCCTCGCCAAAGGGCATACCGGGCTTGGCGGGCTCGCGCTCACTCTTGACGGCGATCAGACGGCAAATGTCGGCAATGATCTGCTCCTGCTTGTCGGCAAAATAGGCTTCGATTTTTTCTTTGTACATATTGTTCAAACTCCTTCCAAATCAAAAGGTGGTGTATATTCTTCTTTGGCTGACCGGCGATCCTGAGCAAATCCGGAAAAACCCAGTTCGGCAGCCCGGTCAGCTACCTTACGGTATTCGTAAGTGGTCACTCTGCGATTGATCTCTGGGTAAGCCTTACAGGCATCTGTGGGAGTATACTGGCTCATTAAGCTGAGCAAAAAACTGTCTTTTGGGAGATTTTTGTCCAGAAAATCCAATATTTTCAGCGAATCCTTCATGCACCCCGGAAAAACCAAATGGCGTATGATCAATCCCTGTTTCAGCAAATCGCCCTCCCGCACCAGTTTGGGCTGCTGTCGGTGCATTTCCAATACGGCCTTGGAGGCCACCGCAAAATAGTCGGGCGCAGCCGAATATTTTGCCGAGAGTTCGGGGCTGAAATACTTCAGATCGGGCAAGTAGACCTGCACATGACCGTCCCACTGCCTTAAGGTCTCCACCCGTTCGTAGCCACCGCAGTTCATCACCACGGGAACGGAGGGCTTTGCAATCTTTAACGCCTGCAAAATCTGGGGTGTAAAGTGGGTTGGCGTTACAAGGTTCAGATTGTGTACCCCCTGTGCTTCCAGCCGTTTGAAAATATCAGCCAAGTACTCCACAGACACTTCCCTACCCGTGCCGCCCCGGCTGATCTCCCGATTCTGGCAAAAAACACAGCCCAGCGTGCACCCGGAGAAAAACACAGTCCCGGAACCTTCTGTTCCGCTGATACAGGGTTCTTCCCAATGATGCTTTGCGGCCCGGGCAACCTTCGGAAGGCTGCCGCTGCCACAGTAGCCCCTGCGCTCCGTCCGGTCAACGCCGCACAGTCGGGGACAAAGGATACAGCCGTCCATCTTCTCACCTCTTTATTATCATATCATAACCCGGAGAATTCTTCCAGATGTTCTTGCGTTTTGTGTTGAAAAAGTTATAATAAAACCATAGAAAATCTGTAAAGGAGCTTTTCTTTATGAAAGATGGATTTATCAAAGTCGCTGCTGCCGCCCCTTCGCTGCACCTTGCCGACTGTTCCTATAACGCCGCTCGCATTGCCGAGGCCGCTGAGCAGGCCGCAGCACAGGGCGTAAAGCTGCTGGTCACTCCGGAGCTTTCGCTGACCGGCTATACCTGTGGCGATCTGTTCTTCCAAAAGCGCCTGCAGGACAGTGCCGTGGAGGCGTTATCTGCCCTGTTGGAACGCACCGCCTCTCTGCCCATGCTGCTTGCCGTCGGTCTGCCCCTGCGTCATCTTGGCAAGCTGTATAACTGCGCTGCCCTGCTGTATCGCGGCGAGATTCTGGGTGTGGTTCCCAAGACCAATCTGCCCAACTATGATGAATTTGGTGAATTGCGTTGGTTCACGCCGGCGCCCAGAGAAGTTTCTTCGATTTTCCTGTGCGGCAACTATGTGCCCTTTGGTGCAGGAATGTTGTTCCAGTGTGAAGAGCTGCCCGATTTTACGGTAGGTCTGGAAATTTGCGAGGATCTTTGGGTACCCGTGCCCCCCTCTGTGGAAATGTGCCGCAACGGTGCCACCATCATTGCCAATCTGTGTGCCAGCCACGATGCAGCCGGTCATCCCCGCTCCATCCGCACGCTGGTGGATGCCAACAGCCGTCGCTGCCACTGTGGATACATTCTGTGTAACGCAGGCATTGGCGAAAGCTCCACCGATGTGGTGTTCTCCGGTCATCAACTGATTGCTGAGGACGGCGCAACGCTGGCCGAAAGCGCCCCCTTTGCCCAGCCTTCTCTGGCGATTTCCGAGATCGACGTGCAGCGGCTGATGATCGACAGGCGAAAAATCAACAGCTATCCGGTTGGTGATGCCGTTCCCTGCGCCTTTTTCTCCATGGAGCAGGATGATACCCCGCTGACCCGCACCATTCCCCGTGATCCCTGGTTGCCCTGCGACGCTACCCGCGACGAAGACTGCGCCCACATTTTCCGCCTACAGAGTCAGGCACTGGCTCGCAGACTTGGTCATATCAACGCCGCTACCGCTGTTATCGGTGTTTCGGGTGGCTTGGACTCCACGCTGGCATTGCTGGTAGCTGCCGAGTCCATGAAGCTGCTGGGCAAAGGCGCCGAAGGTGTGGTTGCCGTAACCATGCCCTGTTTCGGCACCTCCAGCCGCACCCGCAACAATGCTCAGATCCTTTGTGAAGAGTTAGGTTTGAGTATGCGCTGCGTGGAGATCGGCCCTGCCGTTCTGCAGCATTTCAAGGACATCGGCCACGACCCAGATAACCACAATGTGGCCTTTGAAAACGCTCAGGCTCGTGAACGCACACAGGTGCTGATGGATTTGTCCAACGATACCGGCGGCATCGTTGTGGGCACCGGTGATTTTAGTGAATTGGCACTGGGCTGGGCTACCTACAACGGTGACCACATGAGTATGTACGGCGTTAACGCAGGCATTCCCAAGACCCAGGTTCGCCAGATCACCGACTGGTATGCCAGAAACTGTGGCAATGAAAAGCTGGCCGCTGTTTTGTGGGACATTCTGGACACCCCCGTCTCCCCCGAACTGCTGCCCGCAAAGGCTGACCAGATCGCCCAAAAGACCGAGGATCTGGTAGGCCCCTACGACCTGCATGACTTCTTCCTGTACTACCTGCTGCGTTATGGCTTTGGCCCCAAAAAGATTTATCGTATGGCCTGCACGGCTTTCAGCGACGTTTTTGATGAAGAGACCATCAAGCATTGGCTGAAGACCTGTTTCCGCCGATTCTTCACCCAGCAGTTCAAGCGCTCCTGTCTGCCTGACGGCCCCATGGTCGGCCCGCTGAGTCTATCTCCCAGAGGCGCCTGGAAAATGCCCTCCGACGTATTCCGTACCCCCTGGCAGGAAGAGCTGGACAATCTGTAATTCCCCCCAAAAGCAACGATCCCCCGGTCATCCGACACAGGATACCGGGGGATTTTTTATTGATTTTGGGGATGGGGCTCTTCCGAAAGATGTTCCGCTGCCCAAGGACTGTAGTGTGTGCGGTAAAACTGCTGATACTCTTCAAATGTCAGGCGGCAGCCTCTTCCCAGCAGCTCCATTTTGACGCCGAATACATTTGCCATCACGCCGAAAGGTTCCATTCCGGCAGTCATGTAGAATTGCCGCCGTCTGCGGCGAAGCAACTGATCCTCGCCCGGGTCAAAAGCACTCTCGATCTCGACGAACAATCCTCTGCCGGTGTATTTCTGCATCAGTACAGCTAAAGAGTTCTGACCCACACCCTGTCCCCGGGCGCTCTTCACCACCGCCAGATAGTCCAGCAAAACAGCTTCCGGGCTGTTGATGGTAGTGGCAAATCCTTTGAATTCTCTGCCCTCCATTATGCACCAGACATCGGTCTTTCCGCTGCGTGTCATTTTGAAAATCACAGAAAAGGGTTTCTGCTCCGACCTTGGAAATGCAGACTTGTAAAGCTGATATACTTGCAGCCAATCCCGCAGGCTTTCGGCTCGTTTCAATAGGATTTCCATGTCAAATCAGAATACCGTTACAGTGGTCGATCTCGTGCTGGATGATCTGTGCTGTCCAGCCGGAGAAGGTTTTGATACGTGTCTGAAAGGCTGCATTCTGATACTGCACCTTGATTTTGTGATACCGCTTGGTTTTCCGAACGCCGGGCAGCGACAGACAGCCTTCCTCGGTTTCATACAGGCCTTCCTGCTTGATGATGACCGGGTTGAACATCACCATATCCGTACCCTCGTTGTCAAAAACAATGATCCGCTTGCGAACACCGATCATATTGGCTGCCATTCCCACACAGCCATCCCGGTGAGCAGCCAGCGTATCCAGCAGATCCTGCGCCACAGACAGATCTTCCGCTGTGGCAGGCTGGGATTTTACTCCCAAAAATAGCGGATCTTTCATGATAGCTTGGATCATAATTGCTTCAGCCTTTCCAAAATAACTTCATCCGCCGGACAGAACGCCAGCTGGTCGATCTCCTGTACGGTAATCCAGCGAAGGGCATTGTGTTCCAGCGCCTTGGGTTCTCCATCGGGCAATTCGGCGTGAAAAAGGGTCAGATGCACCGTCAGATCAGGGTACTCATGAACGACCTCCATGAAAATTTCACCGGGAACCACCGTAACATCCAGTTCTTCCCGACATTCCCGAATCAGTGCCTGCTCATGTGTTTCTCCCGGCTCCACTTTTCCGCCAACAAACTCCCAAAGGAGGCCGCGAGCCTTGTGTGCAGGACGCTGACAAGCTAAAAACCTTTCCCCTCTCCAGATGAGGGCTGCTACTACTTCGGTTATCATTATTTGTGCTCCTTTCGGGGCAATTGCACCTCAGAAACCACAGCAGCACCCAGAATCAGTACTGCGCCAATCGCCTCCACGGGAAGCATGGGCTCACGCAGCAAAAGCACGGATGCAAGCACTGCAATCACAGGGTCGATATAGCTCAGAATCGCAGCTGTCTGCCCGGGAATCTTTCCCAATGCATCAAAATACAGAGTATAGGCCAGGCCAGTGTGTATAATGGCAACTACGGCCAGCAGCAGCACAGTCTTCCCATCAAAGCTGACTGCTGAACCATCTACGGTGAACAGGCAATAGGGCAACAGCACCAGAGCCGAAATTCCCAGCTGAAAAACAGTCTTTTCCGTACCGGAAATACCACTGATTTGTTTGTTCATCATCACAATACAAGCGTAAAAAACAGCAGCCGCCAAACCGAACAGAATTCCCTTCAGCTCCGCACCCTGCGGCACACCGGTCTGCAACACACCGGACAAGCAAACCATACCAGCCAACGCTGTTGCAACACACAGCGCTTTCTTCACCGTCAATTCTTCCTTTAAAATAAAAGGAGATGCCAAAATCACCAAGATCGGCGCAAGATAATAACACAACGTGCTGACAGCAACCGAGGTGTAGCGATAGGATTCAAACAACAGAATCCAGTTAAATCCCAGTGCTGCACCCGAAAGCAGTAGCCAATGGAGATTTTTCTTCAAATTACCCGAAAACATATTTGTTTTTCGGCCGTTGACTGCCAACAAAAACAAGGTACCGCCCATTCCTCGAAACAACGCGATCACGCTGCTGGGCAGCGAAAGATAGCGAACAAACAGACCAATGGTACCAAAGATCACCATGGCTGTCACCAATTTATAAGTTGCTCCCTTATCCTGCATATTCATACCTCGCTTTTTGGAGTCACATCTTGTTTCTGCCTTATTATAAACCACAGTTCTTTTGCCGTCAACGGAAACGGCGTTTTCAGCATAGGATGGTGTGACTTTTATCAAAGGAGGCGCAGTATGCCCAGTGTTTTTCTTAGTCCCTCCACCCAGGAGAATAATTATTACGTCAACGGCGGCACCGAAGAACAATACATGAATCTGGTCTGTGACCAGGCGATCCCTTATCTGATTTCCAGCGGTATTGCCTACACGCGAAATGACCGAACTCAGTCGGCCTCCGCTGCCATTCGTCAGGCCAATGCAGGAAACTACGGTTTGTATGTGGCCATGCACAGCAACGCCGCCCCCGAAGGCCAATACGGCAGCAAGCGGGGCTGTGATGTCTATTACTATCAATACGGCCGAAACAGTCAGAGGGCAGCGGAGCTATTTGCTGAAAATCTCCGTGCGATCTATCCACTCCCCCAGTATGTACGAACAGTACCCACCACTACCCTTGGTGAGGTCGTTCTGTCCCGCGCACCTGCGGTTTTGTTGGAGATCGGTTTTCACGACAATGTCAGCGATGCAAACTGGATCAAAGCAAATCTGCGTCAAATTGCATGGGCGGTAGCCGACGGCATTCTGCGATACTTTGGGCTTCCGTTGGCTCAACCCCAGCAGCCCCAAAGCGCACGGGTATCCATTACCTCGGGAACACTCAACCTGCGCAGCCGCCCCTCTCTTTCAGGAAGGATCCTCGCTTCGCTGCCCAACGGTCAGCCGTTAACCGTTTTGGGAACGGTGGACGATTGGTATGTGGTGCGTTATGGAAACCTGACCGGCTATGTGGTCAGCCGCTTTGTCACCTTGACCTAAGAGCGGCATAGAATGAGACAGAATCCTTTAGAGAGGAGTTTTACCCTTGAACCGACAAATGAATCGACCGCGTACCCCGCAGCAGCGCTGTACCCGGTCTGCCATTCCTGCCTGCCCTACCGTTCAGATGATGGAGTTCAATCGTGAGCTTCAGGAGCTGCCACTGGCCATGGCTTATGTCCCTATCCAGTGCTGGGGCGATACCTATACTGCCGCCCGTGCATTGTGCCGCGGTACGCTTTTCCCCCAACTGGATCTGCCCTTTCGTGAGGTGTGCCAATGCTGAATCAGGGAAAATGTGAGGCTCTTCAAGCCGTCAATGAGACCGGTTTTGTCCTGCAGGAGCTGGTGCTTTATCTGGATACCCACCCTGGCTGCAGCGCTGGTCTCGCCCGCTATCAGCAGGCGCAGCAGGCCTATCACCAGGCGGTTGCCGATTACGAAAGTCAATATGGGCCGCTGACCTTTGACAAAGCCGAAGCCACCGGGTGCTGGCAATGGCTCGCTTCGCCCTGGCCCTGGGAAATGGAGGACTGACCTATGTGGATGTATGAACGCCGACTCCAGCACCCTGTGCACATCAAAAATCCCGACGCTCGTGCTGCTAAAATCATCATTAGCCAGTTTGGTGGACCAGATGGTGAATTAGCCGCCTCCATGCGCTATCTCTCCCAGCGTTATGCCACCCCTTACCGCAATGTAGCGGGCATTCTCACCGACATTGGCACCGAAGAATTGGCGCATATGGAAATGATCTCCGCTATTGTTCACCAGCTGACCCGAGATCTGACCATCGAACAAATCCAGGAGCAAGGTTTTGCTGACTATTTCGTTGATCATACCCTGGGAATTTATCCGGTGGCCGCCTCCGGCACCCCCTTCCGTGCAGAATATTTCCAGACCAAAGGAGATGTCATCACCGATCTGCATGAAGACATGGCCGCAGAGCAGAAAGCGCGTACCACTTATGACAACATTCTCCGGTTGGTAGACGATCCCGACATTCTTGACCCGATCCGTTTCCTGCGGGAACGTGAGATCGTGCATTATCAACGCTTCGGCGAAGCCCTTCGCTATGTTCAGGATCAGCTGCATACCCGTAACTTTTATGCCTGCAACCCCGGTTTTGATCAGTGTTGCGGTAACTAACCCCAAACAGATGCAGAAGAGCGGCCTTGCGGCCGCTCTTTCTCTGCTGTATATCAGTATTTTACACAAAAACGATGCAGGATCGCAGCGGTTTGACCGCGGTTTGCCTGTCCCTGCGGTACAAGCAGCTCTCCGGGCATACCATTGATCAATGCGGATGCATTGGCCCATGCCATCGCATCCCGAGCCCACGCACTGACAGAGAGATAATCTCCAAAGGTGCTCAAATCTGCCTTTATCGTTGTGTCATACCCCTTAACAGATGCATACCGGTACAAAACAGCAGCCATCTGTTCACGGGTAATGGTATCGTTGGGGCCAAACGTTTCAGCGGAGTATCCGGTTACAATTCCCTGTTCAGAAGCCCAGCGAATGGCATCGGTATACCACTGACCATAGGGCACATCGGTAAAGGACAACTGCCCCGCGGCAGCAGGCTTTCCCTCAAGTCTCCACAGGATGGTGACGATCATGGCACGGCTGGTATTCTGATAGGGTGCAAACAGCCCGTTTCCAACACCGTCCATTAAGCCGTTGGAAGAGACATATTCCACATCTGCATAGAACCAATCGTTGGTCTTGACATCTAAATACTTACTGATGGTATCATCCCTGATCCATTTCGCATACAGATGCAGATTGACCCCTACGGAATCTTTCGCAAAATCCCAAGGCACCTGTCGGTCTACATCCCGATACCATCCACCGAAACGATAGCCGACTCTGACAGGATCTGCCGGTTTCTGCAGACGACTTCCTGCCGTAACTGTCTGGGGCTGTACCGCACTTCCGTCACCGGTTTCAAAGGATACCTTGCAAGCATCCGAAATAATAATGGAAATTTCATTGGCCGACACCCCGTAGCTTCCGCTGCCGTCCGGCTTGGACACTTTGGGATTGCGGGAGGTAATTTCCGTCCTTCCGGTGGTTGCAATCACCTCCAGCTGGAAGCTTCCGACCAAGGTGGATGGATTCCAAACGGTATTTCCACCCATGGAAAGCGTATTCATATAAAATGCTCGATAATGATCCCGCAATGCAATATCATTGGTCTGAACCTGATTTGCAGTGAGGACACTGCCTTCTACAAGACGGAAGAACTCCCCATCGTAGCAGATTTCATTCTGCATGGCGTACATAGAAAAGGACTCATCCGCATCGGTACGTCGAAGGGTAAAAGTTACCGTAATATAATCTCCGGTGGAAACGGTTTTCTCCTGTTTGCCATCTCCGGCGATCTGGAATTGAAAAGAAGGATCTGCAGCGGCTGCGCTCACCGATACACTGCTTACCAACAGCATCAGCAGCAGAAAACGTTTCAAAAATCGCGTCATACCAAGCCGCCTCCTTATTTTCCGAGAATCTTATTGACAATGGCACGGGCATCTTCGGTGTCCACATTGCCGCTTCCGTTCACGTCTGCCCGAAGGATCTTTTCCATGGTCACAGTGGTGCTAAAGCTCTGATACTTGTTATTATACAGATTATAGGTCAGCTGTGCGTCATTCATATCCACCTTACCGGAATTGTTTACATCCATGCCATAGTCAACGGACACAGTATTGCCGGTCTGAAGACCCAATTTGTCTGCAGTAATGGCTTCCGAGGTCTGCGCGATCACCAGATAACAGTAGGCATTGTACTGGTCCGACCAAAACATGGGTGCTCCATCATAAGTATAGACGCTGCCTTCGGTCTTGGCGACCTTATTTTTCACCAGCCAAACCATCGTGCCATTGAACTGCAGATACTGACTCACCTGAAAACCATCAACCTTCAGCGTCTTGGTGACAGTAAACTCAATGGCGCCCACTTTTACATCTGCGACTTCGATGGTAAATACATTTCCGTTTTGGCTAAGGGTAACAGGTACACCATTCACCGTCGCAGTGACCTGGTACTCATATCTGGAGTCTGCATTCAAAGTGACCGAGAAATCCTCTCCGGGCTGTGCAACAACGTTATCTGCCACCAAATCACTTGCTGCATTACCGCTGATGGTAACTGCTGCGTTGGTGCGCACCTTATCCAGCGTGATTACAATATCCCCCAGAATATCGGTACCGGCAATGGTAACAACTTTTCCTTCCACACCATATGCTACGGAATCGCTGTTGCATATGATAGAGGTAATGGAAATGGCATAGTTTTCTTCCGTAGGCAATGTAAAGGAATAATCTGTGCCATATGTAATCTCTCCGCCTGCAGGCAGCTCCACATCAGTATCGGTTTTGAAAGTAACAGAATACTTTTTGGGCGTTCTTGTACCTGTGATGATCAGTGCGTCTGTAACGTTTTCAACGAGATAGTTTCCGTTTGCGTCCGGTGTAACGGTAAAGCTTCTATCTCCCATGGTGACAGTAACCGTTCCGTAGTCATAGTTCACCAGATCCTTGGCTTTGAAAGTGTAGTTTTCTCCTTCTGTAGCCATTTCATTGCCTTCAAAAATCGACGGAAGCGTCACTTTAAATTCCCGCTTGTTGATCGTTATCGTAAGACTCTGCTGAGAAAGTACTGCTTGGGTTAGGTCACCCGTTTCTGCGCTGTTCGATGTACCGAATGCAGCCTCTTTCAGAGTAACCGTAGCGCCTTCGTCTAAAATTGCCTGAAAAGCAATCGTATATACATAAGGAACGGCCTTCGACGCGCCGTAATCCACGACAGTTACCCGTCCGTTTTCATTGCTGTATTCGCCTGCACTCACAGACAGCAAAGACAAGCGAGCAGCATCATACTCCAAGGTATAAGCCGCAGATGCAAAGTCGCTTCCGGATACGGTAACCGACAACTCCACAGTATCACCCACCGTAGCCGTAGTTACGCCGGACAGCGAGGCGGTATAGGTGCCGGTTTGACCGCTGGTTTCACTGTCGGTCTCATTGTCCTCACTACCGGTCTCAGTCACCTGAATGGACGTCTGTGCAGAAACGGTCTTTATTTCTCCATTGACCATCACACCGCCATCCCCTTGGATTTCAAGCACGATACTGTACTCTCCTACATCCGTTCCGGCAGGGATCTTAAAGGTGATCGCACCCAAATGATTCGTGGTGACAGACCCTATATGTGTTACTTGGTACGGATTTTGATTTTGAGTAACATTCAGCGCGCTCACCTCGAGTTCTTTCGAGCCAATGGTGGCGGAAGCAACCTGGATGGGCGAGTCACAGACTATCGTATAAATAAAATTCCCAATCGCCTGTGTTTCAGCCATTTGAAGCTTCATTGTCACAGTTTGTTCCGATGTGCTTTTTGTGATGCTTGGTTTGTCGGGCGAAAAAGAAACCGCCAGGGTATCCGTTGCATAAAGCGGAACCATAAAGCTGCTCCAGATGCATATACAAATCAACAAAGCAACCCATTTCTCTATTTGCTTTTTCATATTGAAACTCCCCAAATTATTTTTGTTAGCCTTCTTTGATAATAAATACCGGAATTGGCGGATCATTTATCCGATTTGCAAAATCCACCACCAGCACGGTGTAAGTTCGATGATCCAGCTGCCGGACGAACTCCAAAATGGCATCCCGCTCTTCATAACCGTTGTTGCGGCCATAGTAAACGCAGAGGCTCATGATGCCTCCGGGTTTCAGGCAGGCAAGGCCTTTTTCAATGGCGATAAGGCTGCTTTCCTTTTGGGTGAATACATTGTGATCTCCGCCGGGAAGCCAGCCGAAATTAAACACCACGCAATCGGCACTTTCCGGTGCTGCATACCGTTCCAGATTCGCATGACTATCATGGATGACCTGAGAAACATTGGAATATCCTTTTTCTTCCAGCAGACTTCGTGTTTTTTCTACTGCCTGTGACTGAATATCCAGCGCCAGCACACGGCCTGTATGTCCAACCGCTTCACAGAGCATAAGCGTATCGCCACCATTTCCCGCCGTTGCATCGATAGCAAAGCCACCTGCCGGTAAGTATCGTTTGATAAAACGGTGGGATACGCCTAACGCATTCCATTGTCTACTCATAAATACACCTCCTTATTTGAATAATTGTACTGGATATTGTTTCACTTGGCAAGAAAAAAGCGACATCGGAAAACTCCGCTGTCGCTTTTATTCTATTTCAAGATTCCCATGGGATCAACCGATACCCCTTCTTCTGTCATTTCCAAATGAACGTGACATTCCTGGGCACTTTCCGAAAGGATACTGTTTCCTGCCCGCCCGATCGTCTGTCCTGCCGATACGGTGCTGCCTACTTTCAGATGATCCTGAGCTATCACACCACAATACAAGCTTTCCAGTTCCGCTCCATGATCAATACGGATGCAGTGTCCTCTCATGGCATCCTCAAAAATCTCAGTAACTGCACCATCCAAAACAGCCATTACGGTATCTCCCTCATCGCAGGAAAAATCGGTGCCGCCATGGATTCTCCAATCCTGCATGGTAGGATCAAATACCAGTATTTCACCGGAGTATTCTCGCTGCACTTCCGCTGCCCGCACAGGAAGTGTAAAGATGTTTTCCTTTACATCGGCAGGAGCGCTCACCTGGATCGAATTGGACGGTTTTTCCGTAGTGGTTCCAACAGTAGTTTGCACAGGTACTTCCTCCACGCTCATGGAAGGTTCCTTTTCCTGCTCAACGGACGGTTCCGGTGTCACAGTATTGTCAGGTTTTGGAATGACCAAATCGGACTGATTGCCTGTAACACTGACCTCCTCTTTGGACGGCGCCTGAACTACAGCTTCACCGATCATCGGCGTGGGCTGGGGAGCCGTAAAAAACAACACATAGGTAGACACTCCGATGGCTACCACACAGAGTCCCAGGATCATGTAAAACCCTTTGTGCTCCGCAAACTGCAATACACGCTGAATAAAATTACCTTTCTGCATATCGTGCACCTCCGGCTGTAGTATCGCCTAAGAACGTGCACTTTATGCAATCAACCTTGCAGCTGCAGCTGGGTCCCCGGATAATAATGATATAAAATTTGGTCGTATGTATGACCATCCAGTGCAAAATAGCGGGCTCCATATTGACTCATACCAACACCATGACCGTATCCCGTTGTTGTAAAAATAAGATTCTCCCCCTCCACCTTTACCTTGAAATTTGCCGAATTCAATCCCAGTGCTTGCCGAACTTCGCTTCCTTTCAGTCGAACACCTCCCACCAGCACATCGATGACGCTGCCTGCTTCGGTTCGATGAGAATCACGGAACCACGCTGTTGGCTGCCCCGAAAAATCAGTTTCCGGCCACCTGGACTGGAGTGTCTTCACGAATTCGGATTGTGCAATGGTTACTTCTCCATAGTATTGGCTGCATTCTTCTCCGCCCGGGCTGTCCACACTGTTCAGATAAGGCAGATCACTCCCCCAAACATCCACTGCTCTTTCGGTTTTTGGACCCGCTGCAGCGCAAAAGACAGCAGCAATGGGTTCTTCTTCATATACTAAAATGATACCGTCAGTGGCCTCTACGGCAGCAAGCAGACGCTGCTGATAGATTTCCGCACTGTCCCCCCACAGATCTGCCGCCTGCACTGCAAGGTCGGCAAATGCCTCACAGTGACCAGGATTATCACAGAGATCCGCCCCTTGATGCTCCTCGGGGCTCTGCCCCTCTTGATACAAATTGAGTTTATAGAGCGTATATGTCCGTGCAGCTACGGCTTGCGCCTTCAACGCCTCTTCCGGAAAGCCTGCCGACATTTCTGCAGCAAGCACGCCCGTCAGATACTCCTGTAAATTGATCTCCCGACACTCGCCTTGTGTATTCAGGGTGATCAAGGTGTTTATATCATATGATTCTTGTTTTGTCTGCAAAAGATGATTCTCTGATACCATCGAATCCGGCTCTGACAACTGAGCGTCCGGCTCTGTATTCACATTTTCCACCACACCAATGGTTAATAATGGCGTAAATAAGGTGCATAACGTTAACAGAAATACGAATTTCAACAGTTTCTTCACGATTTTATCATTCCCTTTTTTTGAAATTTATGCTATGATAAAAAAGCGTATGGACGGGCTTTGCTCCATCGTATGAAGAAACACTCCCATTTATGTTAGGATGCGATCAAAATGAAAACCAATCATAAAATTTCTGTCTTGCAAACAGCACTGTCGGCGTTTTGTGGCATTGTGTTGGCGGTGCACCGTTCTGGTCAGACAACGACCGGAACCGCAATGGTTTTGGTGGGCGCTGCAGCAATAATCGTGCTTGTACTGGGTGGCTTTGGCGTTGAACGTTTGCGCAGCAAGCTGCAGCTCAAGCCTGCCGAACCGGACAAGCTGGGCTTCGCCATGCTGGCGCTGGCCGGGTTTCTGTTCCTGATGGCTGCCGCTTTTTTCTTCCTCAAAAATACCCATTCCATGCTATGGATCATCACGGCAATCTTCTGCGGCTTCTGCGGGATTACTACCATCCTGCGGCTGTCGCTGCGAGACAGTGGCAAAACAGCTGCAGTCTACAGTCTGGTGCCGATTTTCTTCCTGAGCTTCTTTCTCCTGATGTTTTACCGCAGCAATGGTGACAACCCTTATCTGCACCGGTTTGGTTATGAAGTTGCTGTAATGCTTGTGGTGCTGTTGGGCGTTTACGCTTCTGTTGCCGGTCGTTTCGAAAAGAGCCGCCCCCTTTTCCGCAGCATTTGCTGCAGCATCGGTGTTTGCTTTATCATTCA
>CAZVRM010000017.1:0-14534 GCA_964629605.1 uncultured Oscillospiraceae bacterium | reverse complement strand
AAATATTTGCTTTTGACAGGATTCTACCCCTTGACAAAAGTCATTTCATAACAGGTAAAGAATCCCGCAAACCCTTTGCTTTTTACTGGGTTTGCAGGATTCCTACCTGTTTGAGATTTATTCTTTCAACGCTATTTAATTAATCAAATATGATCTTCGCGCCATTGATGCGGTCAGAAAAACAACTTCGTAATACCATACAGCAGCGACGGACACAGCAAGCAGCCGAAGCCGGAATAGAAGGTTGCTATCATGGTACCATAGGGCACCAGTTCCGGATCGGTAGCCGCCAGACCGGTGGAAACGCCGCTGGTGGAGCCCACCAGACCGCCGTAAATCATAGCCATTTTAGGATTGGTGATACCCACATGTTTGGCAACAAAAGGCGTCAGCACCATAATTAATACCGTTTTGATCAGTCCGGCCGCCACGGAGAGCGCGATGACGGCGGAATCTGCCCCCAACGTCTGTCCGGTGACCGGCCCCACCACAAAAGTAACTGCACCGGCAGCAATGGTAGAGACACTCACTGCGTCCCGATAACCAAAGGCCAATGCCACCATTGCTCCCATGGTATAAGAGGATGCGATACCTACAAACAGGGAGAGGAATCCGGCTGCGCCGGCCTTTTTGATCTCAGACAGCTTTGCGCCGTAGGATGCTGCGATGATGGTGAAGTTTCTCAGAGTCGATCCGCCTAAAATACCCAACCCACTGAACACGGCAATATCGGCCAAGCCCTTTTCGCCGCCGGTAACGGCACCGCCAATGTATCCGGCGATCAAACCCAGAAAAATAGCAATAGCCGAGGAATGGATCCGTCCACGGGTGAGCTTTTCAGAAATCATGTTAGACAAGAAAACGACGATACCTGCAAAGAGAAATGCTGCGATCAGGCCGTTATCGATCAGCACATTGCTGATATTGTTCCAAAAAACATTCACTTTCCTGCCCCCGCTTTCTTTTGATCCAGCTTATGCAGCACATAGAGCATCAGGTAAGAAAACCCAACGGCTGCTGCGCCGGCTGCAATGGCAACGATACTGCTGGACAGCATTTGGAAAACGTTCTGCGTGGCGGTCATTGCGATCACCACCGGGATGAACATGGCTTTCCAGAAATTCATCCCTTGCGCAAAGGCTGGTTTCTGGGTAAATGCCAGCTTTTTGGAATTGGTGACAAAGATCAACAGCAACATGGAAAAGCCCACGCCTCCGATCTCTGTTCCGGCACCGATCAGATCGCCGAACACCGTACCCATCAGCGTTCCAAGCAGCATACAGGCTGCAAGTGTTGCTACACCGTAAATCATCTTGTCTCCCTCACTTATTTCGCTCGATAAACTTCTGCATCAGTACCGTGCCGGCACAAGGATTCTCCGGATGCAGTTCATCCGGGAACAGACAGTTGTTGTGTCTGTAGCCTTGAATCACATGATAATCCACCTCCGACCGGTAGTCGAAGTGTTTCAGCGTACCAACCATCAGCTCGGTCTGCTCCAGACGGTTCTGAATATCCTCATCGGTGCAGGTGATCAGCAGCGGAGGGCCATTCCCATCCCGCAAATGATACAGGGGTGCACGCTGATCAATCATCACTACACGGGAATCGGTTCCGTCCTCTTTCAGCACGTTCATATGAGTGGTAGGCTGGCCGCTGATAAAGAGATAACCGTCAACATCTGTCTTGCTGTCAATTCCGTGGGCAGCCAGATAATGCCCATCAAAGCACAGCAGCATAGACAGATGACCACCTGCAGAGTGACCTCCTACAAACAATTTGCCGGTTTCACCATATTCTTTGAGATGTTCTTTCACCCATGCAACAGCCTTTGCACCGTCTTCGATAAAGTCAGGGAACTTAGCCTTGGGGTAGTGCCGATAGGCTGGGTTGACGCACAGGATGCCCTGAGAGGCCAGATAACGGGATACCGGCTCGCCCATATCTTTCTGGCGATAGTCCTCAAAACCGCCGCCATGGAAAAAAACAAACACGGGACAAGGGTCAGAAGTTTCCGGCAAATACAGATCCAGCAGCAGACCGTGCTCCCCATCATAGCAAATATCTTTGATTTCGCGAACAGGATACATTTTGAATCCTCCTACAGAAATAATTTGAAGATCTGTTTTTATTTTAGCAGTTGTGTGTTATAATTTACAGCATCAAATGCATTAAGGAACCATACGTTAAAAGTGATGCTAAGGAGACTTTTATGGAATTGCTGCAGCTTACCTATTTCTGTGATGCCGCCATCACACAGAACTTTTCCAAAACCGCCGAAAAGTACAATGTTCCGCCCTCCAACATCTCCCAGAGTATTAAGCGACTGGAAAAAGAACTGTCCGCTCCCCTGTTTGATCGACGTGCCAATCGTGTGGTGCTTAACGACCGCGGACAGGCCTTTTACGACAAGGTCCAGCAGGCTCTGAAACTGCTGGACAGCGCCCGTGCAGCCGCCTCCGGGCAGGAAGAGCGCCGACAGCTTAGCTTGGTGATCCATGTCAACCGACGCATCGTTATGAAATCTGTGGAGCAGTTTCAAATCCGCTGTCCTGATGTGAGTATTCTGACCACCCACGACCTATCGGGGGCGCAGGACGCTGATCTGGTAATTTCCGCTCATGAACTGGATTTGCGAGGCTTCTCACAGGAAAAGCTGTTTCGCGAGAATATTCTGCTGGCAGCGCGAAAAGGCCTGCTGCCTCCGCACCAGCCAACCGTTCACGAATTACGGGATAAGGCCTATATCACAATGAGTGCGGGCAACAGTCTGCGTACCCTTACTGAAGAGATTTGCAGAGATCTGGGCTTTGAACCGCGAATCGCACTACAGAGCGAAGACCCTTTCTACATCCGCAAGTGCGTAGAGCTCGGTCTGGGCATCGCCTTTATCCCGTCGGTTTCCTGGCGAGATCAGTTTTCCGCCGATATCAGTTTGTATCGGATCGGCAACTATGGCAGAGATGTCTTTCTCTACCGAAAAAAGCGATGTGCCAGCGAAAACGATGCAAAAAACTTTTGCGCTGTATTGTCGGAGATTATCCAGCTGGAATGTTCTCCTGAAACCATATAAGCTTTATTGTATATATGGGCGCCCCTCGCAGACTCAGACTGCGAGGGGCATTGCTTGTCGGCACTGTTTTCCTATGCCCTTTCTTCCATCTCTTTCAGGTAAGCTATGATCTGTTCAGTCAGGCGTACCCGTGATGCCGGGAAAGTATGTCCATCGCAAAATTCTTTGTACTGCACATCACAACCACAGGCAGTCAGCGCTTCCAAAACCGGCAGGATGTGGGCATCAGGCGGTGTTGCTTTGTCCAGCGCACCGCCAATAAAACGGTACGGAATACCTGCATCCAGCCGCTGTGCAGCATTGACGAACAGCCACCCCTCTGCTCTTTCACGAACTTCGTCTTCAATATAATCTCGGGAGGGTGTGTTAAAATACCCTTGATCCTGACTGCTCATCAGTTTGTCAAAAGCAGGTCTGTCGTGGAGATACTTATGTGCCATATCGCAAGGAGCCATGATGATCGCGCCCTTTACCTTGAGGCCGGCAGCCATGGAATTAACGGCAGCAAAGCCGCCCATGCTGTGTCCAAAAAGATACAAACGTGCCGGATCGATGCGCCACGTTTTGGCATTCTCACGAATATGCTCTGCAACCGCCAATGTATCTTCAAGAAGGTGAGAAAAGCGGTAATATCCGTGACCGCCCCAGACACCGCGATAGCAAAAATGTACTACAGCGAAACCGGCCATCCGTAAATGCTGTGCAATATCCAGATTCTGTTCAATGCCGGGATAGCCATGAAGCATGATCACCACCGCGCAGGTGCTGTTCAAATCTGTAAACGCCGGCAGCAACAGGCGGCCATAGATTTTACTGCCATGACTGTCGATTACCAGACTTTCGTTTACCGGTGACACCAAAACGTCCGCTTGCGGATCCTGAAAAAAACTACCGTTCATTTTGCGCTCCTTTATAAGCCTACAGCCAGTCCATCTCGGCGAGGATCAGCAGCACCTGTAATAGTGCCATCATCCAGAATGGCACAGCAGTTGACGCTGCCCATGACATGGTCCCAATCCTCCAGCTTCTTCACCGGATGTCCCATCTGCTTCAACTTTTCGATCACATTATCCGAAATACGGCTCTCATAAATCAAAAGATCCCTTTGATCGTCACCGATTCGGGGACTATTGATGGCATCTTCCAGACTCATACCATGGTCGATCAGTTTGGAGATCACCTGTACTACGGAAGAAATGATCCGGATGCCGCCGGGGCTGCCCAGTACGGCAAAGGGCTTGCCATCCTTCAAAACAAAAGTGGGCGACATACAGCTGAGAGGAATCTTTCCGCCGGCAACAGCATTTGCAGATGCAGGATTGAGCGAAAAGTCCTCCATTTCATCATTGAGCAAAAAGCCGGTTCCCTCCGGCACCACGCAGGCGCCAAAAAAGTGGTTGATGGTTCGCGTCACGGCTACCAAATTTCCTTCACTGTCAGCAATGGAGAAATGAGTGGTGGAGATGCTTTCATGTTTCCATGGATCGCCTGCCTCCACAGGCTTTGCTGCTGTCAGATCGATGCGCTCTGCCAGTTCTCCGGCATATTCCTTGCTCAGCAATCCCTCCAGCGGTACCTTTACAAAATTGGGATCACCCATATATTTGGCGCGGTCAGCATAGCAAATCTTGAAAATTTCGGAGAATAGATGCAAATATTCCGCACTGTTCACTTCCATGCTTGCCACATCAAAATTTTCCAGCACATTCAGTATCTGTGCAATGTGTGTACCACCCGAAGACGGCGGCGGAGAAGAGATTAACTCATAGCCGCGATAGGTGCATCGTACAGGTTCCAGAACACGAACCTGGAAGCTTTCCAAGTCTTCATGGGACAGAATACCGCCATCCTTTTGCACCTGTGCAACGATTTTATCTGCGATTTGACCTCGATAGAAGGCATCTTTTCCGCCCTGTGCGATTGTATCCAGTGTATTTGCCAAATCGGGATTGCAGAGGCAGCTGCCTACAGGCCAGGGCTGACCATCCTTCAGATAGATTTTCCAGCCGTCTCCGTACTCTTCAAGATACTTCTGACAGGTTGCCATGCCATCATGAAGCAGCGGTGTGACCACATACCCTTCACGCGCCAGCTTTGTGGCAGGAGAAATGACCTGTTTGGGTGCCATCGTCCCGTAATGTTCCAAAGCATACAGCAAACCTGCCACATCGCCGGGAACGGCTACGGCCTTTCCCCCATAAACATTGGCCAGATCTTTGTCATAGTTGCTTCCAGGACTCTTTGGCGTAAACATCGCCGGCGTTGCTTTTGCCGGTGCTTTTTCGCGGAAATCCAAAAAGACACATTTTCCAGTCTTACCATCGCGAATGAGCATAAAGCCACCGCCGCCGATACCGCTGGCATTGGGTTCACACACACCCAGTGCAAATGCAGTGGCTACTGCAGCGTCAATGGCATTACCACCTTGTGCCAGAATGTCACGACCAATTTGGGATGCTTCTGCTCTTCCCGCAGATACAACACCATTTTTACCGCAGCCAACACGACCGCTGCGGATCATGTTTCCTCGTTCGTCAAAGGGCCGAAATCCGTTCATAACCTTTGCTCTCCTCTATCCGTTAACTTGTTTTCACATTACTTTTCAGAGAAAATGTATTCTTTTGCGATATGTTTACCGGTAAAAGCATAGAGCATATTGGCATACCGTACCTTGAAGGTCAGTTTATCACCGGACCGCCATGTCTTTCCGGTATCCGTAACATCTACGATGGTGTGGTCAGAACTGCAGCCAACGATTTCCACACCCTCTGTCTCAGGGATCAGTGTGGCAGCATCGCCTACGTCCTGACTGCCCAGAGCAAGGATAGCACGCATTCTGCGGCCCTTGTCCTCTCTGGTAACGGTCTGTCCAGCCCAGTTCTTGGTGGATTCCCCTTTTGGCACCGATGCTTTTTCATGGATCTCTACGATCTCAGCAACCAGACGCATACTGTCCTCCCGCAGACCGGGGAAGGTCAAACCTCGTCCAAGGCGGATATTCATGGGATTGGCAATGCTGCCGCCCAGCCGCAGGTGATTGATGCGGGGAGGCATTTTGCTGATGCCGTCCTTCAGCAGCAGCAGATTGATGGAACTGCCGCCCGAAATGATGTCCAGTTTGCGTCCGATGGCGGCTTCCACCGCTTCGGCACCCTCGATCAAAAAGGACAGATTCTCCCAAGTGGGCAGCACGCCGTTTAAGCAGGCGTGGTTGGTTCCAACGCCTCGCAGCCGAAGATTGGGCAGACTTTCGCAGAGCTTTGCCAGTTCCACCAGTTCAGGGATATTATCCACGCCTTCCCGCAGATCGCCAACATCCATCATGAGGATGATTCCCGGGAAGGTGTTCCACTCCACAGCCTCTGCGCTGAGCGCTTTCAACACGTTCACGTCAGAATGGAGACTCAGGTCTGCATATCTGGCAACGGCCTCCAGATCTCCCCGCGTCGGACTGCGGGTCAAGAGGGTCTCCCGTTCAGGAAATGCCTTTTTCAGCTCTTTTAGATGTACCGCACGGGAAACTGCCAGCTGTGCGCAGCCGCCCTCTGCATAGGCTTTTGCCACATTCAGATCACAATCAGAAAATTTAATGACACCAGCCACCGAGATGCCGTTTTTTGCGCAGAGACTGCACAATACATTGGCATTGGTCTGTAATGCTTCCAGATTGACTTCTATCGCCGGATAATGATGGTTCATGACAACAGTACCGCCTTTTTTAAGATTGATATTAAAAGCAAAAGTGCCGGGAGCGGGATATTCCATGTATGGAGCGTTGGCTGCATACACTCGTTTTACTTTCCGCGGGAAAGGAAACGTCCCGGTTTTCCACCTTGATAGACTGCATCCTTGACCACGATTTCACCGTTCAGAATGACATAATTCAAACCTTCGGCCCGCTGGTTACAATCGGCAAAGGTGGATCTATCGGCAATTTTATCGGCATCAAAGATACAAATGTCGGCATCCATACCTTCCCAGAGCAGGCCCTTGGTTTTTAAGCCGTAAACACTGGCAGGCATGGAGGTTATTTTTCGAATCATCTCAGGCAGCGTAGTTACGCCGCGCGTCCGGACATAATGACCTAAAACTCTGGGAAAACTGGCCTTCAGCCGGGGATGATACACTGTATTGCTTTTAGCTACGCTTGAATCGGTACAGACCATGGCTCGGGGATGGGCAAGAACCGTCTCCAGATCTTCTTCGCACATGGTGAAATAACACGCGCTGACGCTTCCTTCGCAGGCAACGATCATGTCAAAAATAGCCTCGTAGGCATCAGTACCGTGTAGTTTGGCAATTTCCGGTACACGCAAGCCCGTATATTGTGGAAACGCACTGCAAGTGGTCAACTGTACCCAGGAAAGGTCACCGCTGCGACGGCGTTCATTCCATGCTTTTGCCTTCGCTCTCAATTCTGGATCTTGCAATACTTTGACCACACCCTGTGCGTGTAATTCTTTCGGCACAAAGGTGGCTGCCAGTGAGGTACTGGAGGCAATATAGGGATAAACATCACAGTAGACATCCAGCCCCTCGGCATTCGCCTGGTCAATCATCCGAAGCGTGGTATGCACCTTTCCCCAGTTGCCCTTTCCGCTGGCTTTATGATGGGACAAAACGCCGCGTGTTCCCGCTTCCCGCAGCACTGTCAGAAACTCTCCCACAGCCTGGATCAGGGTATCTCCTTCGCTCCTGATATGGGCCGAAATAATACCATGGTACTCGCCTACCACCTTGGCAAGCTCGATAAGTTCGTCCGTTTTCGCATAGCAGCTGGGAGTATAGATCAATCCGAAAGACAGACCCAGCGCACCATGGTCCATAGCAAGACGCAGATGTTCTTTCATCTGCTCCAGCTCAGCAGCAGTGGGTTCTCGGTTCTCGATGCCCATGACCGCCTTACGCAGTGCCCCGTGGCCGATGAACAGCGCCGTATTGGAACCAGTCGGAAGTTCTTTCAAGACATTCAAAAAAGTTGCGGCGGTGGCGTAAACATCGGTGGTTTTGCCGAAAGCTGCCACCGGAGGCGCAGTGTCAGGATCCACATCACGACTGATGGGAGCAGGAGAACTGCCGCACTGGCCGGCGATAGATGTAGTGATACCCTGTTCAATTTTTTCGATCAGCTCAGGATACTCCAGTACTGCATTATCTGAATGGCTATGCGAGTCAATGAAGCCGGGAGTCACAGTAAGGCCAGTAGCATCGATGACATTTTTTGCTCCATCCAGACCCTTGCCGACACAGAGAATCTTACCGTCTTTCATGCCGATATCGCCATAAAAGGACGGGCTTCCTGTTCCATCAAGAATCCTTCCGTTTTTAATCAAAAGGTCGTACATCACGTTTGCCTCCTTATTACCGTTTCTTTTCTGCCAGTTTGCAGATCAGACCGTAGGCAAAGCTTATGTTTGGCTCAATGGTGGAAAAGTCCAGATACTCATCCACCGAATGATCAAAATCGCCTGTAGGACCAAGTCCATCCATTGTGGCGCAGCCGCAAGCCGAAATATGGTTGGCATCGGACAGACCACCGCGCTTTTTGGTCCGAAAGACTCTTCCCTGTTCCCGGCAGACATCCTCTGCTATTGCACACAAAGCCATGGTTTTTTCCGTAGGTTCCATGGGGGGAGTCGTGGAACGTTTTTTCTCTTCCAGAATGACGCCTTGTGCTTTTGCATGGGCCGCCAGAACGTCCAAAGCGGCTTCCACACGTGCCATTTCTGCCATGGTTTCATAACGGATATCCAGCTCCATCTCTGCATAATCGGGAATAATATTAACGGCCTGTCCACCACGAACAATACCGGCATTGATGGTCGTTCCCGTGTCTGCGTTGTGGTACTTTCCCAACTCGGTAATCCAGTAGGCCATTTCGTTGACCGTATTGATGCCACCGTTTTCAAAAGCATAGCCTGCATGACCGGCCTTTCCATGGAACGCTACATGCAGGCGCATCATTCCCTTTCGCTGAACACAGCAGGTGGAGCCTGCCTCGAATACCAGTGCGTAATCTGAACGACGCGCAATCTCATCAATGATTGCTTTGGATACAGGGCTACCGGTTTCTTCATCAGGATTGAACACGACAGCAATGTTCAACTTGTCCAGCACAGTTTTAGGCAAGTCTTTCAAAATATGTGTCATCGCAAGGCAGCCTTGCTTCATGTCAATAACGCCTACTCCATAGGCCCGCTTTTCATCACGGGTAAATGGGCGCTTCAATGCTTCGCCTGCCGGGAAAACGGTATCGGTGTGACCAACCATCAACAGGTCATATCGTTCTGCTTCCCGATTTTTCAATACGATAACCTCGCCATACTCCTGTGAAGGTCTATGCCTTTCCTGCAGCCATCCTTGCCGGATCAGCGGCTCTGCAAGGAGCAGCCCCGTCTGCGTTGCGCCGTCCGGTGCGCCATAGCCACTGTCAATGTTGACCAGAACCTCCAGTTCTTCCAAGTAACGCTCAACAGAGAAGTTTTTCATACTATATACCACTCCATATTATTCAGCACCCAAAAGTGCTCTGCATAATTAAGTCAATTTGTCTGGAGATCACGCTGCCGATCCAGCTTTGCATTGCGGAAATAGAGCAGCATATCAATGGAGATCTCCACAAAATTCAGCACGTAGAAGGCCCATCCAAGATAAAACAGGAACTCCAGTTCTGTGCCCGCGGCCTGCGCGCTGTTCCACAGCATAATCTTGCGAATGATGCCAAAAATGTAACCGACCCAGATAAATACTTCAAAAAACAGGCTTTTTCCCTTTGCCGTCCTTGCCACCCAGGATTTCCGAATGGAAATGGGCCAGGAAATGCCAAAGCAGAGGATCATCAATGCTTCCAGCAAATCAGTCATAGTTCTTCTCCTTCATGTTGTTGTGTTCTTCTTCCAACAGTGCCAGCGTACCGAGGATCTCGGTCAGCATGCCGTTTTTCATGCAGCTTTCATCCGGACAGAGCCACTCACTATGCAGCGATTGCGTGTGTCCGGTATCCTCGCTGACCGTGCCAAGACGGAAGTAAGAAGATGGAACCACATCTGCGAAATACGAGAAATCCTCGCCTCCCATACCCGGCTCGGTTCGGATGGTGTAGCCTTCCGTGCCAAGCGCTTCCTCTACTACCTTTGCAAGCAGCATGGTGGTATCTTCGTCACAGATCACCGGCGGATAACCGTCTTTCATCACCACAGTGGCCTTGGCGCCGCAGGATGCAGCAGCTGCTTCTGCAACCGCTTTCACATGTTCTTTTACAAAATCTCTCGTTTCCAGATCCAGCGTGCGGATGGTGCCGCGCATATCCACTTCTCCGGCAATGATATTGCCCTTTGTTCCGCCGTGAATGGAACCAACGGTCACCACCACCGGCTTCAGCGGAGAAACGACCCGGCTGGTGACATTTTGCAAGGCGGTAAGTACATGGGCGGAAGCGATAACTGCATCTACCCCTCGGTCAGGACGGGAACCGTGACAGGTAATGCCCTCGACAGTGATCCGCAGTCCTGTGGAACAGGCGCACATCTGATGGGGGAAAAGAACGATATGTCCCACGGGATAGGCCGGATCCACATGAAAACCAAGCACCCGACGAACAGGCGGATTTTGCAGGCAGCCAGCCTCGATCATCTGCCGGGCACCGCCGCCATTTTCTTCGGCTGGCTGGAAGAACAGCTTGACGGCGCCTTTCAGTTCCCCTTCCATCTCTTTCAGAATCATTGCCGTCCCCATCAGAACGGCTGTATGGATGTCATGGCCGCAGGCATGCATGACACCATCCACCTTTGAAGCGTAAGGCACATCGTTCATTTCCTGAATGGGCAGCGCGTCAATATCGGCGCGGATACCAACGGCAAAATCAGCCTTCGGATCGCCAATAATGCCGACCACACCGTGTCCACCCACATTGGTTTCATGAGGAATGCCCAATCTGGTCAGGTAATCGCTGATGAACGCCATCGTATTTTCTTCCTGGTTGGAAAGCTCAGGATACATATGTAAGTGCCGACGAATCGAAACGACCTCTTCGAACACCTCATCAATTTTGCGTTTGATCTGATCCTCCATTATGTTGTTCCTCCCCATTCTTATATGCCGTCGATAGCTATAGCTTTTGGGGTGCGTTTTGTGAATAACGTATTCATGAAACACGCTGAGAAGTATATCGTCTTCCTTCTTTGGACGCAGTGGCGGCAATGAAAAGATTGTCTACAAAAGAATTCCCTTATTTTGGGCGTTACCATTCCATTTCGTTCAGTGCCAGCAACGCTCTGGCATAGATCCTCATGGCACGCTTCAAACGCTCTATCGATACCAACTCATCCACACCGTGAGCCGCGCCACGCCCCGTCGGGAAGCCTGCCGGCTTTTTACAGCCATCCATACCAAAGGCCAAAGCATTGGGCAGCACATGGGCATAGGTAGCACCGCTCAAGGTATACGGAGTTTTCTCTTCCCCGGTAATCTCGTTGGCAATCTGGTTTAATGTCTTGATCACCGGCTGTTCCGGGTCAAGCAAATAGGGTTTGATCGTATTTTTAGCATCCACCAGAGCCAAACCATACGTTTCTGCCACCGAGGTCAATTGCTTTACGATCTCTCCGTAGGTAATTTCAATGGGATAACGAATATTCACGGTAAGGTCGGGATAGCCGTCGACTGTATTGATCTCTTTTGCAAAGACAGTCAGTGGTTTCATCGTTTCGGTCTTTACGTTAATTCCAAATCGATCACCATGAATATCCGTTGATACCATTTTGAAAAACTCCAGGACGGGGCGATCTTCCGCAGCGGTTTCCTCCCGTTCAAGTAAGCGCTCCATTAACATGGTAATCATATTTCCGTTGGGATCGGGGTTTGCAGTATGACGCGGCGGAGAATTCGCAATAAACGATTTTCCATAAACTGTCGCTACAGCCTTTCCAGGCGTGTGGGCCTGTCCTGCTGTGATAATCAGATTCCGTAGCGGCTTTTTACTTCTAAACGTTGCCGTCATAACCCCTTTTCCACCATAACCGACCGGGAAACTGCTATCCGGAACCAGTGACAGACGGGGCGGTGTACAGACGTTGCAAAAGCCTTTGGCATCCTCGTTTCCCGGAATACCGGTCATGTCGCGCATCCCGCTTTCCTCGTCGCTGCCAACATAGAGTGCAGGGTTATATTTCAAGCTGATTCCCTGCTCTTTGAAAATCTTCAGAAGATGAAAAACGGCACACAGTTGCCCCTTGTTATCGGTAGCGCCACGACCAATGATACAGTCCTCATATTCGGTAGCATGAAAAGGTGGATATTGCCACCCTTCACCTTCCGGAACCACATCTCCGTGGAGCCAGATGCCTAAATCAGGCTGACCCTCTTTCAGCGCAAGGCTAACAACACCGACCTTGTAATCGTTGCTGTAAAAACCAGCCTTTTCTCCCATTTCCAACACAGTCTCTAACATTCGCTGAGGACCAATGCCAAAAGGAGCACCTGTAAAGGAAATACCCTTTACGCTTTTGATGCCAATCAATCGAGCGATATCCTGCCTCAGCAAACCATCGGACATTTCGATTTCTCTGTCGATTTTATCCAATAAGCTTTCCATCATTTTCTTTCCTGTCCATGAATTCTTTCTTATCGTTGTATTACATTTCTGTGCAGACACCGAACTTTTCGGAAAGCACAACCTTCTGCAGCATTTTTTCCAAATCGGGCTTAATGGGGGTGCCGTTCTCTTTCGCGAGTTCCAACCGTTTATCTGCCGTCATCGTCAGTGCGCGCTTTGTGATGGAGAACGGATAACTAATGGTGGCAGGCGTGATGTCATGAGAATAAACCATATTAGGGATAGCTGCCAGTTCGGTACAGATTGCCTTTCCGATGTCACTCTCCATCATGCCCCCCACCCAGCAGCCGATGCCGGCCTGACGGCAGATCTCATTAATATCCAGAGAGTTCTGCAAGCCGCCAACACGGGCAGGCTTGATATTGATATACTTACAAGCCTTCATTTCGGCGGCAACCTCTGCCTGCCAAGGCTCGGTGATCGTCTCATCCAGACAGATGGGTGTATCCATCTGTGCCTGCAACTTTGCATGATAATAAATATCGCCTACCTGGAACGGCTGCTCGATCATCGACAGATGGAAGCGATCCAAACGCTTCAGCAGATCCTGATGATCCTGATAGCGATAGGCAGAGTTGCCATCCACATGAATCGTTTTGTTTGGGAAAGTCGAGCATACAGCTTCCAGCATCTTCTCATCCCAACCAGGGGCTATTTTTAGTTTGACACGTTTATAGCCCTCGTCAAAACTCGATCCCACGTTGGCCACCAGCTGGTCGATGCTGTCGCAAATACCCCAGCCGTCTCCTACGTCCACCGCATCCTTTTCAGCGCCCAACACCGCACCAAGTGTCTTGCCTTCCATATCGGCTTTCAAATTCCACCATGCCATTTCGATGGCAGCCTTTGCAAAGGGATTTCCCTTTACATGGCGCATAATCTCATTGATTTCTCGAGCAGAGGATACATCTTTCCCCAACACCAACGGAGCAAGAAAGCGCTTACAGACGTCAAATGCGCCCCGTCCGTATTCACAGCTATAATTCGGATCGGGTAAAGGGCTAGACTCACTCCAGCCCTCATGGTTTCCAGATACCAAGCGAGCGATAACGACGCTGTTGCCCGGATCGGAGCCATAAGCAGTACGCCAAGGCTTATAAAAGGCATTTTCTACAAGATACAATTCTATTCCATCGATATGCATGGCAGATTCGCTCCTTATTTACTGTAATGTGCAATAAAATATCGTAAATATCCCGGGACAGCTGTGCCAGCAGAGCCGTACCGAACTCGCCCCAGGCGGTGATTTCTTCATCCGTGGTGTATTGCTGCAGCAGTTTGGCAGCAGCATTGTCAGAAATGAACATTATCAACATGGTTAAGTCCATCATGGAAAAGACGGCGCCTTCGCAATCAGCTCCAAAATACCGCTGCCGATACTTTTTTCCTTTTCCGGCAAAGTGTGACGATCGGAAAAGGAAAAAGCACCCAACTTCTGACGGCGGAACAGCTCAAACAGGATAAAGATCTTGTAAACGCTGGCAAGCGGAAAGACTTTGTCTCCGTTGTAAAACAGCGTTTCACCTGAGTTCATATCCCTAAAGCCGATGCCCAGCGAGCCGGTATCCGTCTTTGCGGTTTCTTCGAATACTTGTTCCAGCTTTTTTCCTGACTCTGTGCCTCCATCGGCGGCTTTTATGGGCAATTAACAGAAAGGAAACGGCAGCAGCAAGTAGAATCATTGTTGGGAGTCATCCATATCGTTGCAGCTGCCGTTTCCGGGAGAGATGCTTATTTACTTACAGCAAGTGATGAAATTATCACTCTTGGTGGTAGTTGCAGGAGGTGCGGGATCCAGCTTGCGGTCGGCGATGCCCAGAATGTCCTCGGGGCGGATCCAGGGACGAC